>CAMYOI010000571.1 GCA_947259955.1 uncultured Gammaproteobacteria bacterium | reverse complement strand
TCTCGCCCTGGTCCGTGACGACCTGGATAACCCGTTCGGCAAAGATCTGCCGGCGTTTCGCCAGGCTCGGACGACCGGGAAGTGGTTCGGAAAAGAAACTCTCCGGGATCAGTTCCTCGAAAATCATCAGGTCATCAACGAATACTTCCAGTTGAATCCGGACACGATCCGTCTCGACATAGATCTCGGCGATGTTGCGGGCATTTTCCGCACCGGAAAGGTTGATCCAGTCGGCATGGCTGGCAGAGGGGAGCAAAACGAGAATTGTAAAAAGACAAAAAAACATTTTGCAGTATATAACCATGAATCGCATCAACCTTCTGAGACATTAAAATAAGGGTTTACTAGTGAACTTAGGGGTCAAGAAGTACGTGGCTCTATCTTTGGGCCTACTAATATATAAGCAGAAACATTACTTTATGTATGTATCCAAAAACCTTACGTAATATAGGCATAATTAATACCAGGACATTTGATAATTTAGTGGCCCATAAATTCCGTAATTTTATAAAGTTGCAACTTATCGGACACTTGCTAACAGTTGCCAACAGCTGCGGGGAAGCGCACCGGCGCTATCCCCGTCAGCTTGATTGCTTTGTTAGCCAACAATGGCTGCTCGCATAACAGGAGGGAGACTTAATCTTGTTTCTCGTTGAGACCATACTTCTTGTTGATCTCGTCATACGTGGGCTGAATCACGTCCTTCACGTCGTATTTGCCGCCCACTATAAAGTCCGAATAAGGAATCCTGAGACTTGCATCGGGCAACTGCGGCTTCTCGGTGGCCGGAGGTGGCCAGACGTCTTCATCATAAATTGCCATCCGCACGCGAATATCGTCCTTTGAGATGTTCCACACCATGTAGTCCTCGGCGAGACTCAGCGGACCGTCGTAGGTAGTACGGATGCGATCGTTGATCGGTCCTGTGGTGTCGAAGTCTTTAAAGAAGTGATAGGCTACGGCCATCCGTGGCTTGACGATCGACATAATTTTTCCAAACGCTTCCGGTGCGGTGTGGATCTGGGTGCCAACCGCTAAAGCGCTTTGTGGTGTGAATTGAAACTTGGTGATCATGTCCGGCACGGCGACGAAGCACTCATGAATCGCCAGATCGGCACCCTTCGCATACTTCGCATACCACTTGTTCGGATAAGTATCACCTCCGAACACGAATTTGAGACCGTTCCACTCGACGATGAAACTCACAGGACCGTCCAGGGAGTGGATGGCCGGGATGGACCGGATCGTCACACCGTTCTCCTGATAGATGATCTCATTCACGCCCTTGTAGTCAAACTCGGTGACCTCAAAAGGTTGGTACCCACGTGGATCGGTTATTCCCGCGCGGCCGTCAAGGTCCCAGGTAAGCGCTTTGAACAAGTGATCCAGCGCGTACTTCGTGCCCCTCTCCGGTGTGTCACCCTTTGGTCCCCACACGCGTAACGGTTTCTGGCGACCGGCCAGCGCGCCACCGACAAACAACGCATCCAGATCACCGAAGTGGTCGGTATGCAGGTGGCTCAGAAAGACTTTATCCAGATAATTGTAGGGGATCTGCATGGCGGCGATACGCTCTGCCGATCCGGTCCCAACATCGAATATAAACTTGTCGCCATTCCCCAGTTCGAGCAACCAGCACGATGCCGCTTGTTTCGGACGCGCTGTGGGCATGCCGGTGCCACAGGCAATCAAGCGCATTTCATCCGGCCTCAGGTCCTCGCTGTTGGGCGCGTAAAAATCACGAGCGCGCGCCTTCACCGGTGACGCTTTTGGCGAACTCTCAGCGGCGATTGCTTCACTTATTATCTCGGACGATTTTCCTTCGCGTCCGTCTACGTGTCCCCATTGATAGAGCATCGCGGCCATAAATGCCATAGATGCAACGATAAGAACTCTCTTCGTTGTTTTCATTCGGCTTCTCCTTTTGTTTGATTTGGTTGACAGGCTAAGCTGTAATTCGCCATGTGCCCGTATCAGTAATTAAAGCGCAACCCTACGCCAACTCCCCAGTCATAGGGTCTGTCACCACCGATGCCGAGAAGACCGTCAACGTAGGCACCAAACCATGGTGTATACATTCTCCCGAGTTGCGCCTCAGCACTCGCAGGTACGGCATCGTTCTCCCAATCAATGGGTATTTTAGCGTCTAATTTGCCCCAAAAATTGTCCGGGAGCGACTGTATGGCAATCAGTCGAAAAGAGGTTTGAATTAAAATATCATTGCGACGTCAAGTCACGGAAAGTTCACGTCATATACAATCAATTGATAATCCGGTTTTTCCGCATTGTATGCCGCCGTTTCTTGCGCAGTTTTTCATACTGTGGATACAACCCAACTATCCAGACAGGAGCCAAGCCCTACCAGGTGATATTCAGGCCCAGGATAGGCCCCTGCATGGTAGCATCGAACGAGAACCTTTTGTTACCGCTCCCCGTAGAATAGTCTTGATACAACGCACGGTAACCACCAAAAAGGCCGACATGTTTCCAGGGCTTAAAATCAACCAGGCCAACAAGATTCCAGGTTAAATCCGATCCAATACCAAAGCCGCCGATATCGCCTCTCAATCGCGTACCCCACTTCTCGGCAATCTTCCACTGCCATCGCAGACCGAAGTATGGGTCAACCCAATCTTTGCGTTGGTCGACATCGGACAGAGGACCCGGTAAATCTAAATCGACATCCATCGATGAGTAACGCAAACCGCCCAGTCCATCGATAGCGTGGGCTCCTCTGGTAATACGATAAAACCCGGCCAGTTCTATCATAGTTTCGGTGAAATCAATATCAACAGGACCGTCATCCATTTCTAAAACGATATAGTTTAAATCCGTAAAAAAACCCCAACGCTGCCTGTGCAAACCTTCAAAATGGACGGTCAACGCACCGTTTAGATTGTCAAATATATCACTGAAGGGAACATCCAGATCAACCTTAACGCCGTTAACGGTCTGATCACCGTTAATGGATACAGCCCATAAATACATCGGGGCCAG
>CAMYOI010000570.1 GCA_947259955.1 uncultured Gammaproteobacteria bacterium | reverse complement strand
TCCAGCCGATCAACCTGGGCTGGCACACCGACCGGGCGGACTACACCGCCGGCATCGGCGTCTTTGCCCCCACCGGGAGATACGAGGCGGACGCCGACGACAACTTGGGCCTCGGCATGTGGAGTTTCGAGTTGTTCGCGGGCGCGACACTGTATTTGGACCAAGCGCGTACCTGGCACTTCGCTACCACGGCATTCTACGAGACCCACAGCGAGAAGAAAGACTCCGACATCCGGGTCGGCGATATCCTGACCCTGGAGGGTGGCCTCGGCAAGTCCTTTATGGACGGGGCGGTGAACGCGGGCATCGCGTACTACGCGCAGTGGAAGGTCACCGACGATGATTTCGGGTCGGCCGGCGACCTGTTGCCGGCCGGTTTCACGCCGGCCAAGAACCGGGGCTTCGGATTGGGCCCGGAAATTACCATTCCGCTCGCGTCCAAGAGCAAGCTGTGGGGTCTTCTCAATGCGCGCTACTTCTGGGAGTCCGGCAACCGCAGCACCGTGGAAGGTGAGGCGTTTGTGCTTACACTGACCCTGCCGGTCCCCAGCGTGCCGCTGCAATAGCTACTCCGAGAAACCAGCGATGAGGAATACGTGGGAATGGGCATAACAAAGCACCCTGATATCGATTTTAGCGGGCCGGCATTCTATAGGATCGTCGCCCAGGGCAAGCTGAGCAATGACTGGAGCGACCGGCTGGCCGGCATGGAGGTCACCATTATCAGCCGGGGGGCGGGCGCCACGCACACCGAACTGCGGGGGCCTATCCGCGACCAGGCAGAATTGAGCGGCGTGCTCGAAACACTGTACGAATTGCACCTGTCAATCGTCAAAATCGAGCAAATCGACGAATGCAGATGACATCGGCACAAAGCATCCTGAGCCTGCAAGCATCCGCTCCGGCATTCGCGACTGTTCTGGCGCGAGCCCGACTACTCATTTCCCCCTTGTTAATGGTGATTCGGCCGCGGCCCCGACGAAGCAGAATTCACAAGGGGAGCGGTCGATACCAACCCCGCACCCAGACCGAGTGCTGAGGAGCGGGCTGCGGTGCGGCCTGCTCCCACCAAATCTAACCAATCAAACAACGAGTGGGAGAGAGAAATGAGCAAGTACATCGTAACCGTTTTCGACGACGAGAAAACAGCATATGAAGGCGCGCATGCGCTGTTGCAGCTGGACCGCGAGGGGGGTATCGCTGTCTATGAGGGGGCCGTCCTGGCGAAGGACGACAGCGGCAAGGTGCGTGTCCTGGATGCGCTCGAGGAAGGCCCCTTCGGCACGCTCGGCGGCATGCTGCTGGGAAGCCTGATCGGCATCCTCGGAGGGCCGGTCGGGATGATGGCGGGCGCCGCCGCCGGCTCACTAAGCGGCATGCTGGTGGATCTGAACATCGCCGGGGTCAACGACGAGTTCCTCGACGACATCGCCAAGGAGCTCTCTCCGGGTAAGTGCGCCGTCGTCGCGGAGGTCGAGGAAGGCTGGACGCAGCCGCTCGACACGCGGATGGAGGCTTTGGGCGGGACGGTCCACCGCGCTTGGCGGGCCGACATCGAGCATGCGCAAATCGAGCGCGACATCGAAGCCACCGATCGCGAAATCGAAGAGCTCGAGCAGGAGTGGAAGCAGGCTAGCGACGACGCCAAGGCCAAGCTCGAGGCCAAGGTCGACGCCGCGAAGTCCAAGCTCAAGGGCCTGCAGGATCGGGCCAACAAGAAATGGGAGTCCCTCAAGCAGGAGGCCGAGGCCAAGATCAAGAAGCTGGATGAGCAGATCGCCAAGGCCAACGAGGACTACAAGAAGAAGCTCGAGAAAACCCGTGCCGAGCTCAAGGCAGACTACGAGCAGCGAGCCGCGAAGCTGAAGCAGGCCGGGAAGCTGGCTGCCGAAGCCCTGAGCTAGGAGTTAGGAGAAAACAAGATGGTGAAGCAGTGCTAACTACAAAAGCACCGACGTGTGAGCGGGAGTTGTGCACTAACTATCACAACTCCCGTGTAACCACGAAGGTGAGGCTAACGAAACAAGGGACTCGCGAAAGTAGGACAATGATAATGAAAACGAAGCTGTTAACACAACTTGCCATTACCGGACTGATGGCGACCAGTGTGGCTGTTCCGGTCTACGCCATGGAGGAAAAGAGTTTCTTCGAACAGTCCGCCAGTGAAGCCAAATACACACCCGGAGACTTCAAGCCGGCGCCTGACAAGATGAAGACCCGCTTCGGGGAACTGGAGTTTCCCGGCGGCTACCCGACCGAGGCTACGTTGCAGAAAGTTTACGACGAGATGGACCTGCAGCGTGCGACCCAGCTTTATCTCGATATGTACCCGGCACTGTCATCCCACGGCATTATGAAGGGTTGGGTTAGAGACCTTGGCATGCGTGATAGCTCGGACATCCTGGTGACCGCGAACAGGTTGGACTCCACGCCGCTAATTCTGACCGGCAACACCGAGAGCCTGTATTCCTTTTTCGTGCTCGATCTGAAGGCTGACGGGCCGACTGTCGTCGAGGTTCCACCCGGCGTTATGGGCCCAATCGATGATCATAATTTCCTGTTTCTAGCTGATGTCGGCCCGACGGGTCAGGACATGGGTAAAGGCGGTAAATACCTGATCCTGCCGCCGGGCTATGAAGGCGACGTGCCGGATGGCTACTTTGTCGTGCGCTCACCGACCTATATGGCCTTCTCCTTTCTGCGTGCAAATGCCGACGTAGTGGGTTATGGAGACAAGGCCCTGAAGTTCTATCGCGATAACGCCAAGGTCTATCCGTTGAAGAGCGGCCCGCGAGCACCACGCGTCAGGGGTGTCGAAGCCTTCAGTAAAGAACTGCTGGGCAAGCTTGCCTCCCTCGGCATTGAGAAGGGCAAGCCGTTCGCGCCCGATGCCCGTATGCAAAAGATCTTCGCTACGGCCGCAGAAGAGGGTGTCGCGATGTCTCGCGCCATTGCCTTCGACAGCCGTGACGAAAAAGCCAAGGTCTATCCGAATCGGCAGTGGGAGAGCCCCTATATCACCAACAACTCGACGTTCTATCAGAACGACTACATAAATCTCGGCGCACGGACAGCGTTTCACTTTACAGCCGACGGCATTACGCCCGCCATGGCGATGCAGATGCCCGAAGGCACGGGTTCACGCTACCAGACGACCTATAAGGATAAAAATGGCAAGCCTCTGGACGGCAACAAGACCTACAAGCTGAATATGCTGCCGAACGTGCCGGTGGCGCTGTTCTGGGCGGTCACGGTCTACGATCCCTGGACCCGCAGTGAGATCCAGAGCCAGCCGTACCCCAGCATCAGCAGTCAGCAGAAGCCTCCGCCGGTGGTCAACGCCGATGGCTCTATCGACGTCTATTTCTCGAACGAAAAACCTCAGGGTGTTGCCAAGCAGAACTGGGTTAGGACTTTGCCCGACCAGGGACTATTCGTCTACATCCGCTACTACGGCCCGCTCAATGCGTTCAATAACAAGACGTGGATACCGAATGATGTGGAGTTGGTCAAGTAAGAAAGTGGCAAGACCCGAAAGCGCCAGCCACGTTTGTGGCTGGCGCGATGTGGCCAGATTTCGGCGGCAACCCGGGCGTATTTTTTCCTGTACAAAATCAAGTTTGTTTGGAGGGAAACCATGAACAACCGTTCCATGCGCGTTCTGGCAGCGGCGGGCCTCATGGCCAGCAGCCTGCTGACTGCAGCTTACGCAGACCAGCACAAGAGTTTCGCCGAGCAGGCCAGCAGCGAAGCCAAATATGCTATCGGCGAC
>CAMYOI010000569.1 GCA_947259955.1 uncultured Gammaproteobacteria bacterium | reverse complement strand
CGGCGGGGTCGAGCTGCGCAAGCGACGGTATGCGACCGGCATTGAGACTGAGCACCAGAGAGAACACCAGGACTCCGATGACGCCGGGAATCCCGAATCGAAGATATGGATTTTGAACCTCGATTTTACGGGTGCTGACAATCGCGGACGCGCCTTCCGTGGCATGAACCTGCATGCCTTCCTCGGTTACTTCTATGCGGGTAAGACTATTCCCGGGCTCGAAGTAGTCTCCTAACGCCCGCCCCTGGAGCCGAAAGGAAGGGGCGTAGTGGCTGTGAACCATGATCTCGCGCAAGAGCAGCGCTCGGCCACCGGTCTCGAACTCGATTTTGAACAATACGGCAAACCGATCGTCCAGTTTGGTGAGTACACGTTCATTCTCGTCCAGCACGGTTGAATTTTGAACGAGGCGGCCGGCGTCAAAGGTACGGCTGGCGGGAGGGCGCTGGAAGTAAATTCGGATGTCGGTGGGGCCTTCACCGGTCAGCACCATTTCGAAACGATCCACGCGCGAGAGAATGTCATAGCCAATGAATCGCTCGCTGACAGCGAAAGCCAGCAGGGCCAGGACAAGGGCAACGATCTTTCGGGCAGGGGAGACGTTAACCAGCACAGGTTTGACAAGACATCAAAATATTAAAGTAAAACATTAAATAAAATTTATAACAAATTGAATAATAAGTAAAAAGAAAACTTCAGGTAGTTTCCAGCCGAGTTTCGTTTTGTTATTGCCTTAATCGAGGTTAATATACTGGTTATAAAAACAGTATTCGTATAACCAGTCATGAAACCCGACCTGCGCGGACTGTTAAGTAAACATCACCTGGTATGGCAAGGCAACACGGCGGACGGTAAGGGAAGCGGTGTGAGTACCGGTTTTGCCGAACTGGACCAGGCATTGCCTACCCGGGGGTGGCCGGAAGCTGCCCTGACCGAGATAGCCGTTCCGTACTGGGGGCTGGGAGAACTGCGCCTGCTGCTCCCGGCCATGGTGCATCTGAATCGGCAAAAGCGCCGAATCGTGTGGATTGCACCGCCTTACCTACCCTATGCCCCGGCGTTGGCCCGGGCCGGGTTGGATTTGCAATACGTCATGGTCGTTGACACCCAGTCCGGTAACGTTTCCTGGGCCATGGAGAGGCTGTCGTCCACCAGATCCTGTGGCATGGTTCTGGCGTGGCCGACGCGCCTGTCGGAGGTGGAGGCTCGCCGCCTGCAACTGGCTGCCGAAACCGGCGGGGGCATCGGGATCGTTCTGCGTGCGGAGGATACGAGGTGGCGGGCGTCTTCGGCGGCGCTGCGCCTGAAAATAGAGCCGCTCGACGGGGAGATCGCGATCAATATCCTGAAAGCCCGCGGCGGCAGCCATCGCCCCCGGGTTGCGGTGTCCCTTTAACCCGCCTGATGCAGCACGCGGCGCAACATGCTGTTTCGCTGGACGGGGGGACAGCCTCGGGCGTCGCCCGCGCACCGTCTTCGTTCCTGTGGGCTGCCGTTGATTTGCCCTCTCTGGCCCTGGAGGCGCTGCACATCGGCGTAAACGAGTATGCCGTTGTCACCGAGCCCTCGTGCCGAGGCGCAGTCGTCTATCAGGCCTCTGAAAATGCCCGTTCGGTTGGCATCAAACCTGGAATGAATGTCAATGCGGCCCTGGCGATACGGGCCAGTCTCCGGGTCTGCCCTCGCGATCCTGATGCGGAACGCCGTCATTTACATGAATTTCATCACTGGGCCGTCCGCTTCACACCAACCGTCAGTACGGAGCCGCCGACGACACTTCTTTTCGAAGTCGCGGCCAGTCTGAAGCTGTTCGACGGCATCGAGGCCTTGTACGACAGGTTGCGCCGGGAACTGGATCAGACCGGGCATCGCTGTTATCTGGCGCTGACGCCAACGCCCGGCGCGAGTTCGATGCTGGCGGCAGCCGGACGGGAAACGCTGATCACTGATATGGCTGACCTCAGGATGTCAATGCGGGCATTGCCCCTACATTCCCTGAGGCTGGCAAGAGAGAAGCTTCGCAGGCTCCGGGCCGCGGGAGTTTCATCCCTCGAAGAATTGTGGCGCCTGCCGCGGCACGACCTGGCCCGCCGGTTCGGACCGGATGTGGTGCGCAAACTGGACCAGGCACTGGGCATGCGTCCCGATCCGCGCCGGATCGACGCCATACCTGACTGCTTCGAGCGTCATTGTGAACTGGAAGCGGAAACCGTTGAGGCGGGTTTCATCCTGCAGGCCGCGCGTTTTTTGCCGTGATGCCGGACAGTGGGAGAGGCTGCTGAGGGAACACATTCAGCGCCGTGAACTGCGTGCGCCGGTGCGGGGTATCCGTCTGTCAGGTTCCGGTTTATGGAGCGGCAACCCGGCCAGCGGTGATTTGTTTGAAACCCCGGACGCAGTCGGAGACTGGGCACGCGCCCTGGATGAACTGGAAGCCCGTTTGGGTAAAAAAAACCTGTGGATGCCGAGAGTGTTGGCCGACCATCGCCCCGAGCACGCCTGGAAGCGGTCCCCGCCGGCAGTGGATCAAGCCGATGTCTCGTGTCCATCACACCGTCCATTGTGGCTGCTCGATGAACCCCGGCGTCTGAATTGTCAGGCCGGTGATTTCTCCGGTGCGGGTTCGTTCAATATCATCGATGGCCCGGAGCGGATTGAATCGGGGTGGTGGGATGACAATGAATACTGCCGGGACTACTATACGGCGGTCTGCCCACGGGGCCGACGTCTATGGGTTTTCCAGGATCCAGGATCTGAAGAAAAGATCCGAATGGTATCTTCATGGGTTGTTTGGTTGAACACAATCAGGTGCCGGAGAATGAATCCGGTTTATCCTTGAAAGACACGCCGTAAATACATCCATCAAGGATAAACCGAATCCATCCCGGGTAAATCCACGATAGGGTGGTAGCCTGGATTTCGATTTTTTTCGAATTAACAGTCCAAATCGAGTGCGACGAAAACAGGAAAAACATGCCGACTGAAAAAATAGCCGTCATCGGCGCCGGGATTATCGGCGTCACCTGTGCATACGAGCTCCGGCACAACGGGTTCGATGTTGTCCTCATCGATCCGCAGGACAATGAGGCGGCGCCTTCGCTGAAAAACGCCGGCGCCCTGGCCTATTCCGAGATACTGCCGATCGCCAGCGGAAGCGTGCTTTACAAGGTCCCCAAATGGCTCGCCGACCCCCGGGGGCCCTTGTCAATCAGAGCAGGATATTTGCATAAAATCATCCCCTGGCTGACGCGCTTCGTGTTGGCTAGCAGCCAAAAACAAGTACAGCTTACGGCCAAAGCTCTGGCCGCCCTCAATCTGCTCTCCAAGGAACTGTGCGGTCCGCTATACGAGGCTGCCGAAATATCGGGTGCGATAAAACGGGCCGGAGCCCTGCACCTTTACGAGAGCGAGCGGGAACGTTCGCGTGCGATGCCGGGCTGGCGCATACGGGAACGCAACGGAATCCGGTTCGAGCACATCGACCAGTCGGAACTCAGGGTGCGGGAGCCCGCCCTGGCTGCCGTGTTTTGCGGCGCTACGTTGATCGAAGACTGGCACCTCGTGTCCGACCCCAAAGATGTGCTCGACGCGCTGTTCCGCCTGGGCAGAGAGTCAGGCGTTGAATTTGTCCGTGAGTCGGTGTTGGATGTAAACCCTTCCGGAGAAGGCGTGGGTCTGTCGTTCGAGGGCGGGGCGCCTGCCATACGTGTAGGCAAGGCGTTGATCACGGCGGGCGCCTGGTCGAGAATCCTGGTGGACCGGCTCGGCGACAATATCCCCGTCGAGGCGGAACGAGGCTACAATACCACCATTGTCGAGCCCAATGTCCGGATCAATTCGGAGCTGATATTCGGCGAACACGGATTCGTGGCAACCCAGTTGGATAGCGGCCTACGAATCGGTGGAGCGGCCGAGTTTGCAGGACTGCTTGGCGCGCCCCGCTATGACCGGGCCGACGCCATGTTGCACAAGGCCGCGCGGTTCCTGCCTGGATTGCGAACAGAACATTCAACCCGATGGATGGGATGCCGGCCGAGCATGCCGGACAGCCGCCCCGTTATTGGACCTTGCGCAAAAACACCGAATGTGCTGTACGCTTTCGGGCACGGTCATACTGGTCTGACGCAGGCGCCCGGGACGGCGCGATTGATTACCGACATGCTGCTGGGCCGTCAATCGATAATCGATACGCAACCGTTCTCACCACAAAGATTCAACTAGCCTGGGATATACGGAGCAGTTATGGACGATTTGAATGGGGTTTGTACACCAATATGCACGGTCTTTTCGGAACGCGACCAGAAATTCGACGAGGTCCGATTCCTGCGCCATATGGACACGCTGCTCGAGGCCGGAATTCACATCATTGCCATATGCGGCGGCACCGGCGAGTTTGCCTTTCTAACCGCGGAGGAAAAGCGGCGCATTGCAGAATTGTCTGCGAAGCATATCGATGGCCGGGCAAAACTGATCGTTCAGACCTCCGCGATACTCACCGACGAGGCCATAGAGTTTTCCAGGCACGCCGAGGCAGTGGGAGCGGATGCACTGCTTGTTTTGCCGCCCTATTTCGAAGGTCCGGATGAGCGCGGTGTGATCCTGCACTACGAGCGGATAGCACAATCCGTTGGCATCCCCATCATGGCCTACAACATTCCCGTACACTCGGGTATCGACATCACTCCCGATCTATTCAATCGGCTGCGAGAGATCGACAATATTCGCTATATCAAGGACAGCACCGGAGATATGCTCAGGATCGAACAGCTGGTAACCAGCGGTGGCGCTGTATTCAACGGTTGCGACTATCTCAGTTTCTATGGACTGTTGGCCGGCTGCGCCGGATTGTTCTGGGGCGGATCCAACGCCATGCCGAACGAAGCCGTGGCGCTGTACCGGTATTTTCTTCAGGGGAACTATGACGGCGCGCTCGAATTGTGGCACCGCATGCGGTTGTCCAATATGTTCTTCTGGTCTCACGCCTTCAATCCATCGGTCAAGGCTGCCTGTAACATGATGGGCCACGACGTGGGGCGGTGCCGGCTGCCCGTCATGCCGCTGGAACAGGCGGCATTGGACGAGTTGTCCGAGTCGTTGGAACCGCTTCGAAATCGGCCCGCATTTCAATAGAAAGATGGCAGATCACGTCTTCCGCTGTGTCGATGGGCACACCGCCGGTATGCCCGTCAGGCTGGTCACGGACGGCGTGCCACTTCTGCGAGGAGATACCCAGAGCGAGCGACGTCAGCACTTCCTGCGGGAGTACGACTGGATCAGGAAATCACTCATGCTGGAGCCCCGTGGCCACGATGTCATGTCAGGCGCACTGCTGTATCCGCCCGCCCGCGATGAATTCGATATGGGGCTCGTATTCATCGAGACCTCGGGTTCTTTGCCGATGTGCGGCCACGGCACCATCGGTTCCGTCACCTTTGCACTGGAACGCGGCCTCGTCGAACCCGCCCGGCCGGGCGTCGTCAGGGTCGAGACGCCCGCGGGTCTGGTGGTGGCGGAATACGAGAACGTGGGAAACAAGGTGCGTTCTGTCAGGCTGACCAACGTCCCTTCCTTTCTGCTGATCGAAGACATGGTTGTCGAATTCAAACCGCTCGGCAGACTGGCCATGGATATTGCCTACGGAGGCAACTTCTACGCCATTGTCGAACCCCAGCAGAATTATTCGGACGCGTCGGAATTTTCCGTATCGGATCTGCGCCGGATGGGCTGGGAATTGCAGTGCCTGATCAACGA
>CAMYOI010000568.1 GCA_947259955.1 uncultured Gammaproteobacteria bacterium | reverse complement strand
GGCTCGATGACCCTACCGCCAGCTTCTTCGACCCGTGCAATGCAATCGTCCACGCTTGGCACGGGAATCGTCACCTGGGTCAATGGTCTTCCTTCAGCGGTTGGCGTATCGGCGATCGCGCCTATGCCACCATCGATTCCGGGTTCATTCTCAGATCCCGCTTGGATTCGGTAGTAGTCGTAAGGCATCGGGAACTTCTCGAATCGCCATTCGAAGACGCACTCGAAAAAGGCCTTGGCTTTGTCGAGGTCTTTGACTGTGAAATCAAAATAAGTGGGTTTCATGTGTTCAAGATCCTACGCGAGATCGAACTGATCAATTTTGTTTTCGACTCACTGCCGAGCTTCCATTTAGATTCGGGTCCGGTCGATCAGACGATGCTTGTATTCCGCAGTCACGTCGCGGCTGTCCCCTGCCATAGCAGACCGAGCAATTAGGCTTTGGTGGGCAGATTTATAGGCACTCTGTCAGTCGGGAACCGGCGATGAGCAGACTTTCGTTCCCTGCAGTTGTTCAGCAAGTTATCTAACCTCCTGCCACCAGCTAGCAGAACTGAAAAACTCGCCTGCGATGACGACTTCACCCACGCGGGGCGTCACCAATTCCACATTTTTCTGATTCGCTGATTTGACTGCTCGTTCAATCGGTTCATCCCAATCGTGAAATGCGATATTGAACGTTCCCCAACTTACAGGAAGCATACGGCGTGCCCGAACAGCGAGGTGTGCCTCAATCGCTTGCTCTGGATCCATGTGGCTATAGATCCAAGAAGCGCCGGGACCATATTGCCCGATTTTAATTAGGCTTAAATCAAAAGGTCCCAGTCGCTCGCCAATTTGCTGGAAATGATTGGAAAATCCGGTATCTCCACTGTAATAAACTCGGTGTTTAGGCCCTATGACTGACCAGGAAGCCCAGAGTGTTTCCTTATAGTCAAAAACTCCTCGACTCGAATAGTGTTGCGCGGGAGTACAAACTATCGTCACGCCTTTTATTTCCGTTGATTCCCACCAGTCCAATTCAGTGATTTGCTGTTCTGGTACTTCCCATTCGTCGAGATGCGATCCGACCCCAAGGGGGACAAGAAATTGTGCTCCTTTGGAAGACAGGTATTGGGCCGTGCGCATATCCAGGTGATCATAGTGATCATGCGAAATGATGATTGCATCAATCTTCGGAAGATCGGTTATAGCGATGGGCGGGGGATGAAAACGTTTTGGGCCAATGCCATCAAAAGGTGAGGCATAGTCCGAAAATACCGGATCAATCAATAAACGAAGACCATCCAGTTCTATATAGACACTTGAATGGCCGAACCAAATCGCTCGCAGCCCCGGGGAAGGTTGAGTTTGTATAGACTCAGGCGGGATTACTGACAGCGGAATAGCTGATGGCGGGACTCGCGTCTGATCGCCGAAAAATTGCTCTGTAAAATAGCCCCAGACGTCCCCTAATTCCAATGGAGGATGAGGCAGGGTGTTTACAAACTCACGATCATGGTAATGAGGGGATGCTTGCACCTTTTTCAATCGTTCCCCTGAAACGGTTCCACCAAATTCTGGCCAATTCTCTAGGAATAAAACTCCACAGGCCGTAATGAAGAAAAGAGTGACAATCGTCCATTTCAATTTGCCACTTTTGGACCGGGTCATAGTTATAGTCCTTGCCCATAAAGGGTCGGGGTCCGGGCTATTGCGCCGCACAAATCGACTTATCCGCTTCGAGTTGGGGCATTAGGTTTCTAGAAGTCGTAGCTACTACCGCAATCCGTCACGGAAGCCGACTCACCTTTCTTAATCCGGCTTACGCGCAACGAAGCACGCCCAGGTTATATAACCTTTAGCAAACGCGGCTTGCCATCGTGAGATGCTTTTCGCAATAGACGCCAGCGTATCAGCGTCGAGGCCGATGACGGGCTTGGTAAGCTCAGTAGCCAGCTTATCGTAATGGGTCTTTATGTCACCCAATCGTTCCTCGATGTGCGAGATTTCAAAACCGGCGGCGCGGGCCATCTCTTGGTAGTCACTGATCGTCGCGCCTGCACTTGCCCCGAGCCGGGCAAAAGCCGCCTCCACCATCGAGATGTCCGCCTCTTCCCCTGTGAGGATATCGGAATAGGCAAATACGCCGCCTAGTAGGAGGACTCTGAAAGCCTCGGTAAAGACCGTTGGGCGATCGTTAGAATGGATAATCGATTCCTGACAGATGACGGCGTCCCACATATCTGGTCCACTGTCGATGCTATGGAAGTCCCCGACCGCAAGCTCGATACGGTCCGTGAGCCCTGTTTCGGAATTGATAATGCGAGCACGGTCCACACAGCTTTCCGAAATGTCGACGCCTTTGACCTGACAGCCCAATCGGGCAAGCATCCGTAGCGTTCCGCCGAAGCCGCACGCAACATCCAGAACCTTATCACCTTCGCTTATACCAGCGCATTCAATCAGATGCTGAGTCATAGCCGCCGAGGCTTCCCCGACGGTTTCGTTGCCGCTCGCGTAAAGGCCGATATGGATATCTTCACCACCCCAACACTGCTGGTAAAAAACCGATACCGCTGCATCGTTGTAGTAAGCGGCAGCTTGCTCAGCATCGAAAACTTTGTTCGACATGTTCGCTCCATTTTCAGGCTACTCGCGGGGCAGAAATGAGTTTTCTACTCATTCAGTTGATTAGTTATACAGAATACCTTGAATCTGGCGACCGTCTCTTCATGGCCGAAAGCGCCAGTACATTCTCGTAGAAATTTGAATTAAACACTCAAATTTCGACGGTCCGCTTTGAATCTCTCAACCGCCAGTGGATTTCACTGGGTGGAGGGCGTAATTTGCTGCGCTGCACAGACAGCAACCGGCCAACAGCGGTCACTCGAGGTAAGAGGCACGACGGGCTCCTCCATATTCAGTCCGAACCTTTGTGAGATTCAGGTGATCTTCCGTTCACAACCCAACTGAGACAGTCCGACCTGGGGGATTAATCTTGGTGGCGGGTAGCCAATTCAACGATTGTCTAGCGTCGCATGTGCGATCGTGCCGATTGAGGCGTGGCAGTTCCGGTGCAGAACCATTCGATCCACCCGCTAATGTAGATCAGCACACCGCGAGTATCACCCGCAAGTCGCTTGTAGGCTGAGACTACTGTTTCAACGTAAGTCGTAAATCCTCAAGACTGCCAATGTGTTCACCATCCGCAAACATCTGCGGCAGCGCACGGTGGCGCGGTAGACGCGCCTTAAACTCACGCATCACTTCGGGATCGCTGATGTCGCGTACGATATACTCCAGTTCGTGCTGCTCCATAAGCGCCTTAGCCTGTTCGCAATAGGCACAGTTCGGGCCGGTAAATATTTCGATAGCTTTCATCGTGCTTTAGTACGTGCGCACACGCCGACCTCAGTGCTGGACCTTGAGCTGCGGCTCAATCCCATCGAACATGGGTTCAAGTTCAACCCCGAGCGCATCACCGAACTTGGACACCGCGATATAGATAGTTATGACGAACACCGCATCAACGATCTGCGGTTCGGTCCAGTGTGCATGCAGCCGATCCCACAGCTCTTTGGAAACGCGGTTGGCGTCAATGCCAATCTGCACCGTCAGGTCCATCAAGGCCTTTTCCCCCTCGGTGAAATGTGGGCTGGTTTTGTATTTGTCGCCGTCGATATCCGCGATTTTCTCGGGTGATATGCCCAGCATGTCAGACACACGTTCGTGCTGAACCACGCAATACTGGCAGTCGTTGCGCTGGGTTGCTTTGAGGATCAGTAACTCTTTGGTCTTCCAGTCGAGCACGCCATCTTTAAGGATGGCCATGATCATGTCGGTAAATACGGTCCCGTACTCCGGTTGGTGCCCAAACACCTTGAAGATGTTCAGAAGCGCCTGGAAGCGTTCCTCGGCTTTGTCATAAAAGGCAAGGGTCTCGGCGTCAGCCTGATCTCTTTCTACGTATGAAACACTCATGATAGCCTCCTTAGTTTATTCAACATTGATCGTGCCAAATAGCGGATGGGTCTCTCACGTCAACATCCCTACGGCTTGGTATGCAACGGTGTCGATCGTAGAGCGCGGTGCTTTTGAGCGCACCAATACGCGTAATCCGACCAGCAACCCAAGCAGCGCCCGGGCGGTCGCACACGAGTCCAGCGCCTCTCCGATCGAACCGTCTTGCTTGGCTTCCTCGATGCGGGAACAGAAGAACTGCTCCACCGCCCGCAGGCTGCGATTAATAAACCGGCGTATTTCAGGGTCGTGGGGAGACAGTTCAAGCGCGGTATTTACCAGCATGCAGCCGGGCGGGGTATTCTGATTCGGTCGGCGCGCCGCCGCCTCGAACACGGCAATAATGGCATCACGCGATTTGTACTCCGACGCGATCCGATCAAGATGAGCTGCCCGGTAAATCTGGTCGTAGTGGGCTAACGCTCTCAAAAACAACGCACGTTTGTCGGAAAACGCGTGGTACATGCTACCGCGGTTGATGCCAGTAGCCTCTACAAGATCGTCGATTGACGTTGCCTCATAGCCCCGGTTCCAAAACGCCTTCATGGCGTTTTCCACAACCTCGGTTTCATCGTAGTTCTTGTGCCAGGGCATGCCCGTGTCCTCTAAATTCTAGAGCAATTCTAGTCGGGTTTGGAACGATCGGTCAAACAGTTTGCAATTTGTATTTGTCACTCGTTGACGAGGAACCGGAATGGCAGATTTCAGAAGTAGCTCTGCGCTCAGCGAAGGCCGGTCTCGGGCAAGGTGCGAGCGTAGCGTACTCTGGTTGCGAGCGGCAAGAATGTGTCAGGTCCAGTCTATCAGGCCAAAACTGATATTGCCTGAGCACGACTGTCAGTTGTCACCGCCATGGCGGACAGAGCATACAGACCTTGAGATAGTAGGTTTCTCTGCACTGCGTGAGTCAGGACCCGGCCATAAGTTGCCGTTCGACGGGGTACTGATAATCGGGGAGGAACGACAGCTGAATACTCGTTGCAGTCATTGCCAAGAACGAGAATGCAGGGGTAGATTGCCGCACCGCATCAGGCGGGACTCGGCCATGAAGAGACGATCGCCAGATTCAATTGACCGGCAGGTTTATACTCACACCCGTATTTCGTTAGAACAAAAGAACCGGTGCCCGGCCGCTGCACTGCAACATTCGGTTACCGGCTATGACCGGCCGGCGCACGGGGATATTACCAATTGAGCTCAACAGAAGCAGACCCTTTTGCGCACAAGAAAAACCCCGCCGAAGCGGGGTTTTCAATGAAGCAACCTGATTGAAAATCAGTCGTCATATTCCAAATGTTTCTACGATCAGAGGCGTGCCGCTTCGACCAGCCGATCTGCTTTTTCAACCGCCTTGTCTGCGGCTTCGATCGCTGCATCGGCGGCTTCGATCGCCGCGTCTGATGCTTCTACAGCGTCATCGGCGGCCTCGATCGCCGCATCGGCACCCCGGAGTGTATTTTCTGCAGGGTTAATCTCGTCACCCAATGGATTGTCTTTGTCTATCGACTTTTCGATGGCGGCATCGGCGCATTCGATGAATGCATCTGCGGCCATGGCTATTTCGATAGCCCCCATGGGTTCATTGACGGTATTGACATAATCGCCACCAAAGCTGACGCATAGGGGTTCCGGGTATGTTCCTGCTCTAGGTAGACAGGGAGCAACT
>CAMYOI010000567.1 GCA_947259955.1 uncultured Gammaproteobacteria bacterium | reverse complement strand
GATGGTCTCGCGGGCGCGATCAAACAGATCCGCCTGCGCCGGTGTGGGGCGACCGCCGCCGCAAAGCCAGGTGCGCGACATGTCAACGCACATGCCGTAAGCCCCGATGAGGTCGGTATCGAAACCCATCAACTCGCCCGCCTCGACCACCTTGCTGCTTGCTTCCTGATACCACGGATTGGTGCGAAGCCCGGACGATAGCAGGCGGGTTTCGACCCACTCTCCGAAACGCAGAAAGTTCGATTCCTGCAACCGTGCCCACAGCGCAACCTCTGTAACGCCCGGCTCGAAGATGGCGCGCATGTCGTCGATATTTCTTTCACACGCGTGCACCGCGCAGCGCATGGCATGAATCTCATCTTCACTCTTTACCAGCCGCGCATCCTCGACAAGGGCCTGGCCGCTAACCAGGTCCACACCCTCTTTTTCGAGGGCGCGTATGCCGTCGAGTGACAGCATGTCGATGGCAAGGCGGCGGCCGCCGCGCCCGTGCTCGTCGAGCAGCGCAACCACCTCGCCGGCCCATCGCCGGCTGACCTCTTGCACCCGGCTTCCGGTGTAAAACGGGTGCAGCGACGTCGCGGGCCGAATCTCGTCGACGACGTCGGAGTGCGCGGACAGAAACTCGCCGTCCGAGAATTCGAAGACGATCACCGGGCCGTCTGTCGGAACGAAGGCATAGCGCACCGCGTTATGCATCGTCCACAATGACATATTGGTTGTGTCCGTTGCGTAGCGCACGTTCAAGGGATCGTAAAGGAGCGCGGCGTCACAATCCGCGCCGCGCAGCTGCTCCCGCACGCGCTGCAGACGGTATCGTCGAATGGCCGGCAGATCAGGAAGTGAGAGGCCGGCGGACCGCCATTCGGCCAGCAGCTCGGGCGTCGGGCCGAGCACGTGCATGTTCCTCTCGGTGTGCTCGATCAACCAGGCGGGCGGCGTCTGTCCACCTCGAATCTTTGGGAAACGGCGCGGCGGCGCGGTTGCCTGGACGGCGGTGCTCTCTGTCATGAACAATCTCTCGTAACGAGTCGAAACTTTCCCAGCATCGTTGCGTGCATCCTGATGTCACCGGTCCAGCTTTGCCGTAAACGCACCATGCTTGTCGCCCAGTTTAGCCACGGTTTCCCCGTTTCCGGTCATCATTGTCAACGCAATGGCCTGTTCCTAGCCCGGCATTATATTATCCGCCTAGCCTGGCCGCATGCACAGTTTACCGGGGAATCCACTTTCGTTACACGGAATTCCCGCATCGATCCGTATTGCGGTTCATTTACCGCGTTTGCTGGCCTTGAGTATATCCCGTATTTCCGTCAACAACTGTTGTTCTTCTGACGGCTTAGGCGGCGTTTCTCCTTGTTTTTCTTCCTGCTTTTGCAGGTTATTGATGGCCTTGATCACGATAAACACCGCGAACGCGATGATCACGAAGCTGATAATGGTGTTGACGAACGCGCCGTAGTTGAGCGTGACCGCGCCGGCCGCTTTGGCTGCCTCCAGCGTTGCGTACGGCGCGGCAACGGCCCCTTCCTTGATGACTGCAAACAGGTTCGAAAAATCCACGTTGCCAAGCAAAACGCCGATGGGTGGCATCAGCACGTCGTCGACAAAGGATTTGACAATGGTACCGAATGCGGCGCCGATCACGATACCCACCGCCATATCCACGACATTGCCCCGCATGGCAAATTCTTTGAATTCTTTTAGCATTCTCCGCCTCGTAACTTGATTTATGAAGCCCCATTTTAGTGAAGTCATTTGTGTCGAACTACGGTCGGCAGCCGCATAATCGAGACAACAATGTAAACATTTGTGACCAATTCGAGACCGGATCCGGTAACGGCTCACCGTGCGATATCTCAAAGCATGTGTCAAACGGCCCCTGCGTTGTCGACCGTTATGTTTTAACCAGCGTCCATATCCCTATCCCGATAAACCCGATCCCCGCAACGTAGCGCAGGTGTTTCTCACTGACATACTCGGAGATGAAGCTGCCGGCCAGAACACCGATTGCGGAAGCCAGTATCAATGCAAGAGACGCACCCGCGAACACGGTCATTTTACTGACCTGTTTGTCCGCCGCGAACAACATGGTGGCGAGCTGTGTTTTGTCGCCCAATTCGGCTATGAACACCGCGCCGAAGACGGTAAGTAGTATCTTGTAATCCATAAGATTTCGCCTTTTTTGGTTTAGTTTAGAATCGTTTTTTGAACGTAAAGACTTGACCCACACGCACCTCTCGACCGCGATATACGGGCCAGTCAGCGCAGCGTACCCAGGACAAACTCCCGCACGGAATCGAAATGTTCCGCACCGCTTGGATAGGTCAGTCGATAGACGGGAACGAGATTGGCCAGCTTTGCGATCTGGCGGGTGTGGCGACTGAGCAGGTCATTGTCGAAAATGCGGCTGGCCACGCTCTGACCGACCAACTTGGTGAACGAATCGGCCGGGCCGAGTTGTTGCCTGAAGACCCCGGTGTTTTCCGGATTCACGCCCGGGATTCTGTTCAAACCGTATATGGCTTTGACGGTCAAAAGCTGTCAGCTTGAGTTGTGGAAAATCCGGCAGGAGCTCGAATCGGTCCTTACCATATTTGAGCGGCGAGATGTCGTCGGTCACCCGTATTAAACCGGCCCCATGATCCTCGAGCATTTCCGCCAGCGTCGATTTACCGGCTGCGGACTCTCCGAGAAACAGAACCGCGCCGTCGCCCAGCTTTACCGCGCTGGCGTGCAGGCAGAAAACGCCCCTGATTGCCAGCGCCAGCACAAGCGCCGGGCCTAGCGCGACCTCGATTATCACATCGTCATCGAGGCCATTCGCCTTTTCCAGCAAAAAAATCTCGTGTCCGTCGCTAGACACCGAAAAGGACCCGATGCCGGCGATTCGGATTTCATACATCGAGCCGCCACACCAGCACCGAACCCGCCTAGTCGCGGCGCCGATCCAGGCATCGTCGTCATAAATGAGTTTGCCGTTGTCCGCCGCGCGCCGGAGCACGTGGTTCGACCGAACCGATGCCGCGGCATCGGCTGCGGGCATGCAGAAGGGCTCCAGCTCACGAACCGGTCGATCGACGGCAAGGCAACGGCCCGCGACCCGGTAAAACGAAAGCCGGGATGAAGGGTCGGAGCGTCCGGTCAGGCCGAGGAATATCGTCTCCAAGGTAACCAAGTCGTATCGGGGGAAGGCCCTATTATAGTCTGCCGGATCTTATGCGTTCCCTTGTTGGAGCGGCGCTCTCGCCGCGATCAATCGGCGCGAGGCGCGCCTCCTACAAGAACTATTGTCGCCTCACCCGGGTTTGCAGCGGTGCCTCGCGCGATGCGGTCATCGGTAATATCGGTCGAGACACATCTCGTGGGTGACGCATTGCCAGACCAGCATGCTGTCCCGCCCGCTGGGATTTCCAGCCTCCAGTATTGCCTTGACTCGGCCACGTTCGGCGAAGCGCGGCCAGTCCGCCTCTCCGGAAAATAACCGGTGTTTGATCCAGTCGCTGCGTTTTTTTAAGCCGTGGGCATAAAACGAGTCCAGCAAGCCGCCGCGCGGACGACTCCGCACCGATTCCGGAATACGCCCCTTCATTGCCTCGCGCATGAGACGCTTGGTCTCGCCCAGATTCCAGAACACGTAGCTGGGGACCGAGAGCACGAAATCGGCCAGGTCCCAGTCTACATAGGGTTCGACCAGCTCGAGGCCGTACTGATCGGCAAAATAGTCCTCGCTGGCGATACCCCTCGCCGCGTCCAGCCCCAGTAATGCACGGTACTGGTCCGGCCTGGGGTGGTCCCGCGCCTCTGGCGGCCAGTTCCGCTCCCAGTCGACCAGACCGTTCGCGAAAGGCGTCAGTGCGTTGCCGGGAATACGCGTTCGGCCGCGCCAGGCCAACGCCTTCTTGGCAATCTGCCTGACCGCGCTGTGACGGTAGAGTCCATTCAAACTCTCTAATGCGGCCAGATATTTAAGTTCACGGACGAAGCGCCTCAACTTGCCGCCAAAAAGGGCATCGGCCAGCACATGGTGATACTCTGGATAGAGGTTGTCGCCGAAGTTGCCGTTGAAAATGAATCGGCAGCCGTTTGCCTGCGCCATGCCGTACACCGCCTGCTTCAGCGGCCGGAATGGATTCTGCTGTGGCGTATCCGGATGCAGCGGCAATTCCAGCGGCCTGCTCAGCGGCCAAAGCTCGTCTCCCGCCGTGAGGTGAACCGGGATGCCGATTACGTCCGCGCTTTCGGTTATCAGCGAGGACTCGTCAGCCTCGGGAAAGCCGCCCAGTGACCAGGAATAGGCAGACGGTTGGCCGTCAGTGTCCAGATGGCGGCGCATCCAGTACGCGGCGGGCACGGAATCCATACCGCCGCTCAGCATAATGCCGAGTCTTGTTCTCCCCTCGACCTGTCTTGCCACCGCGCGGGAGATGAGCTCATCGAACCGTTCCACGTACTCCCGCTCACCCGAGAACCGGATTCGCCGTCCGCCGATACCGGGGGGAATCCGAGCGATTTCGCGGCCGCCACGGGAGACGCTGAGCAATTCGCCGGGCAACAACTCCGCGACGGACCGGAAAGGCGTCGCCGAACTCGACGGCGTGCGAAAGTTAAAAAAATTGGCGAGCCAGGTATCGTCGAGATCCGTCCCTGCCGCCGGATGTCGTAACACCTGGTGCGCCTCCGAGGCGGCAACGAACCACTCCGCGGAAACGAAATAGTATAGAGACTCACCCAGGAGTGGGGAACGGAAGAGGTGAATGCTCTGCCCGTCGAAATCGACCACAATCGCGGTAAAGATCCCCTTCAAACCGAGAAATGCGTCCACCCCCGAGGAGCGATAGAGCACCCACAGTAGACCGGCATCGTCCAGCGGCGTGCGCCGCCCGCCGCGCACCCCGGCGCTGTCGAAAAGTTCGCGGTGATTATCCAGCCTGCCGCAAATGGCGGCGAAGCCGCCCGCCGGGGACCCGGGGGGTTGGTAAATCTCATACCCTCGGCCGGCATCGAGCACCTGCCGGGTGACCTTCAGATCGGGCGGCGTCGGCGTAACGACCTCGCAGTTTTTGGACGAGTGGGGGTCGCCTTCACGTCCGGCCGCGCTGGCCGGGGTATGCGGCGCCATCAATCCGCCGGCGCGGTGCCAAACCAGACTAAACCGGGTCAAGCGACGTGCTGATAAGCGTTCTCATATTTGGTCAAGGACCTGTTCGTCTCGGTCAGGATGGGCCGCCAGGGGTCTGTTTGCCATCAGGATCACCTGAATCGTTAATACCTGCCGAGCCGCCCAAGGTCATCGAGCGCACGTCGCCCCAGCGCACCAGGCGAGGCGGGGAATAGGGCTTCCTGGAGCAGGCAAGCGCACCTTCACTATCCCGTGTCGGGTTGTTGCGATCATTTTTTGTCGACATACACCGAATTTTATTAAACTTCGGAGGATCTTGAAAGTGGCGGGCGTCTCAGGGCTGGCCGATGGTCAGTGCGGGGTCGCCGAGGAGGCTCCAGCCCAGGATGACGTCGAGCTGCTTGGGGCGCGATTGCGCGTAGT
>CAMYOI010000566.1 GCA_947259955.1 uncultured Gammaproteobacteria bacterium | reverse complement strand
ACCATGCTGCCTTCACCAAACCATTGCAGGCTCGGCCTCCGGAACTTCATTTTTTCGAGGCCACCTCTCGTTCGCTTCCGCTACGGCCTGGTGACTCGCTGCCATCCTAAAGATGGCTTTGTCGGTAGGCTTCAGGACCCCGGTTTCCCAACTGCAATCCTGCTACCCAAGCTACGGGGCTCCGACTATTACCCCGGTGGGACTAACTCACACTGAACGCGCCAGCCTGAGCTGGACGCACAATGGCAGGAATGAGTTGCGGTCATTCCAGAGCTGAATTTTGGCTTATGATTTCGGGTACTTACGGCCAGGAGCTGGCGATTCAAACAAGAATGTCGGATAGATATTGTTGATTGGCGCCCCTCGAATAGCGATCCAGCGAAATAAATGATATCGGTTGTCGCAGTTGGAACATCACGAGGAAAACAATAAATGCAATTACAGCATCAGTTCGGATTCCTGTTGCATACGGTCCTTTTTTCTGCCCTGAGTATATATGCGATAGTAAATCCAACTTTCGCCTCACCGTACCCAGCAGTCAACGAAGGGGATCTCACGGGCGAGCGAGTATACTCCCCCTATGCAGATCGAAATTACCCCGATGAAGTTTTGTTTGGTGACACGCACTTTCATACCAATGTCGATGCCGGATTTCGCTTCGCCCGGGGTGAAAAGGTCACCTCAAACTCCGGACAACCGGTCCAGCTAATCAGGCCGCTCGATTTCCTTGTCATCACCGACCATGCGGAGTTCATCGGCCTGGCTCCGATGATTCATGAGTCGCACCCGGAGTTGCTGGCCGATCCCTGGGGCTACTGGGTTCACAAGCGTTTCCACTCTGGTCCTGAGGGACGAAGGGAGGCCTACGGTAATATCATCGAACACGGTGTACGCGGCGAAAATCCGTTCGAGGCTGAGGGCATCGCTCGCAGCTTTTGGGTCAACTTCGTCAACAAAGCGGAAGCGTACAATGAACCAGGCCGTTTCACTGCTATGACTGGATTTGAGTGGACTTCCACCCCGGCCGGTGACAACCTGCATCGCGTGGTTATTTTTGCCGATGGTGCCGACAAGACGAGCCAGACCGTTCCCTTCTCGATGTTCGATAGCGCCGATCCTCAGGATCTATGGAAGTACCTGGCCAACTACGAGGAGAAGACGGGCGGTCAGGGCATTTCCATTCCCCACAACGGTAATTTGAGTAACGGCCTGATGTTCGGCGAACAGACATTCAAGGGGGAGAAGATTACACGCGAATATGCAGAAAAGCGCATACGTTGGGAGCCGATCATTGAAATGACGCAAATCAAGGGGGATGGCGAAACTCATCCGCTGCTCTCGACTGAGGACGAGTTTGCCGATTTCGAAAACTGGGACTTGAGCAATCTGGCCGGAACGGCAGGCAAGACTCAAGACATGCTCAAGTATGAGTATGCACGTTCCGCACTGAAGATTGGCCTCGAACTCGGCAAGGACACTGGGGTGAATCCCTACAAGTTCGGTATAAGTGGCGCATCGGACACGCATACCGCGCTTTCGACGACGCGCGAAGAAAACTATTTTGGTAAGTATAAAAGCGCAGAACCAGGACCGGATCGGCACAATACCGAGGTCGTCCCCGCGCAGGACCCCTCGTTACGGATCTTTGCCTCTCAGGAGGTGGCCTCAGGTCTGACTGCGGTGTGGGCACGGAAAAACTCACGCGGCGAAATCTTCGGCGCCATGAAGCGCAAGGAAGTTTATGCCACCACCGGCACAAGGATTAGAGTACGTGTGTTCGCTGGCTGGGACTTTCAAGCTGACGAGGTTGCTCGACCCGATTTTATTGCTCAAGGTTACCGGCGCGGCGTCCCCATGGGCGGCGATCTGAGGGATGTACCTGAGGGCGGGGCACCGCGCTTCATGATACGGGCGCTGCGCGATCCTGATGGTGCAAACCTGGATCGGATTCAGATCATCAAGGGCTGGATGGATGATAAAGGCGAGGCCCATGAACGCATCTATGACGTCGCGGTGTCGGACGGTCGGAAGATCGAAGACGGTCGTACCACGGATGCCGTAGGCAGCACTGTGGATGTTGCCACTGCTTCTTACACCAACACCATTGGTGATGCGATGTTGTCCGCCCATTGGCAAGACCCGGATTTTGATCCGCAGGAGCCTGCGTTCTACTACGTGCGTGTACTTGAGATCCCGACGCCACGTTGGACCACCCATGATGCGGCATTCTTCGGTATCGATCCTCCAGAAAACGTACCGGCCACGATTCAGGATCGTGCCTACACATCACCGGTCTGGTACACGCCCTAGCGAAATATCGAAAACCTGTAAAAGGGGTGCTGCCAGCACCCCTTCTATTTGGGTACGAATGGATCCTTCGGGTCGGCGTAAGTGGAGCGTTTCCGGCCAAAAACACGAACGGCAGACAAGAGTATAAAGCCGCCGGCTAACCTGATTTGCTTTTCGAGCTGAACCTGGCCGTACACTAAAAATCGCAGCGCGACAAAACCCACACTGAAGTCGCAATAATCAACGACCTGTTTCAAAGCCATTCCGGACAGTCGTGGCGATATTGCTGCGGCGCCACATCAAGGTACCTACCCACCGGCTTTGATCAGATAACGGTCCGCTTTCAATCTTGTCCCGGGCACGGCCCCTGCCGCCTTCACCCTATCGAACTTGAGTTCGAAACCGACGCCTGGGAAGTGATGACGGCCAAGCCATAGCGCAGCCGTACCCGTACTGGACGGCGACGAATGCTCAACAGAGGCGCTTTAGCAACCGTAAAACACCGTTTCCGCGAGGTGCGCGTCGAAAATTCTACCCGACATGACCCTGTCAACCTGGCCCGCGTGCCGCCCGTGAGCGCCTTGAGCACATTGCCGGTGAACGGCTTAGCGATTATCCTGCCTATCCGTTCGCAGCAAGTATGCTAGCTTGGCTTCGCAATAGCAATTGGTGGGATTATTCTCGAAATCTCCTGGCCCCGGCGTTTTTGCCATTTAAAAGTGTAACGAAAACCTGCCTGATTCTGATTTTCACAAGCGTCCGTCCCCGGCCGAAGATTACCTCCCGGCATGGTTGTATGAGGATCTGCTTACGAGAAAACGGACGCTCAAACCCGAAAATTCAGCGGCGAAGATCGACCCCAAGTAGACTCCCGGGCTCGCGCAAATTAGCAATAAACGTGGCAGATAGTCGGCTTGGCCTGATGGCAGAAATTTTGCATGATTGACCGGTTGGAATAGAGAAAATGGGAAGTTAATGCTTCCTATGCTCTGCTCGCTGTCTACCGTTATGGCCCGGTTGTCCTATTATCGTCGGGATAGGTTCAGCAAGAGGAAAGGACTGTGGAAATTGGCTCCGAGGAAAATGCCGCGCGCGTGAACGCCGTTTACGGTGCATTGATCAGCGCGGATTCTGCAGTACCTGAACGAACTGGGTTTGCCCGAAGTACGCGGTATCGTCGAGCGCGCGCTGAAAACAGCGTTTCCAGAGGGAATACCGCAAGACGACGATGCCTACGATTCCTGCACCGACTGGAATGAGTCTCAGCTGCGGCAGCTGGCAGAGCTATTTGGCGAGTTTGAGCGTTACAACGGCATCCTCACGAATCGACTGGGCCAGTTCATTGCAAAAAATGACCCGAGTGTATTCGACCCCGATGATCAAGCCGTGCCGGTGCGGGAGGCTTCGGCGAACCAGGCAGACGCCGGGGAGCTGCTGGCGCGACTGATCCAGGTACTCGACCCTGGCGAGCTCACCGAAATTCAGCGTATCGCATGGACGGCAAGACACTACGAGGCGTCCATCATGAACGGTGGACACTGGCGCCATTTTATCAACAGTGGCGAGCGCGATCAGTCACAGATTATTAATGCCCTGCGCCAGATTGGGGCCGGCGAACAGGCCGAACTGCTTGCGCAGGCCGTGTCCAGAGTGCCGCAGGGGCTTTCGATGTCGGCGGCCTTTGAGCAATGGCTGGAAGGGGCCGACATTTCCGGTCTTGAGGATCTGGATGCTGCCTTTTTTGCATGCGGGGTCTCGTTAGAGGAACACCTGATACGTTACCTTTCTGAGCATCCTGAGGAATTCAACTGAGACCTGGCGAAGGCTGCTACCTCGGGCATGCAGGCAAGATAGCCGGTTTCTCCCTGGGTGCGGGCGTGGCGGAACTTACGGGGACAGTATACCTATTTACTTGGTGTTCTTTCTGACTGAAATCATTGTACGATTCGTTGAAATCCAGAATGCAGAAGATCGAACGAGAGTCTGAAATTGGCCGATTCGAGAAGCCTAGGTAATGCTAAGGGGCGTCTCCTTTGGAGAAAGTTGATCCTAAACATCGGTTAATCAGTGGCGATGAACGATCCAATATGGATACTTACACCTGCTTCAAACCGCTACAGCATCGGGCCCTTTGTCCGCCTGCATGCGTTTGCTATGCGACATCTGCACTAGTTAATTCTATGATGAATAGAGGTAAGTTCCGACCAGGAACACTCGCAGACTCCCGACAACCGATTTTTTTGCCGCCAGCTGCGCGGTAAAAATTTTCTGCATTAGGGTCGCCTTGGATTTTTAGTGTCGTTCCACCTAAATCGACAACCGTTCTTTTCGCATGATCCGTGAGTGCTTTTCCAACTCCATTTCCAATATTGTCAGGCTCAACAAATAGTGCTTCCAACTCATACTCATTTTCAGAGCATTTCTCAATTGCGTAATACCCCAGCAACTTCGTATCGCATTCTGCCAACATGTAGTGGAGGCTATCAGAGATTATGTCTCGAGCTGTCACAGTAAGTTCATCGCGGCAAGACTCCATAAACTCAACTGAATATCCCCAGTAAGCTTTCGAGCGAATAGCAAGCTCGCTAATTGTTCTTGCCTCGTGAGGTTTCGCCTTTCGAATTGTTGGTGAAATTCTCATGTCACATAACAATTATTGAACCCCACAAGCGTCCGATATTCCCGCTGCTGTTTTGTCGTGTATTTCGAGCTGGATCATTGTAACTCATTGAATAAATACGACCATGGCCTGGGAAAATGGAACGTATAGTGCGTGGAAGAAAGTGGACACATAGCGGTGCAAAAGAATCCATGCTGCTGGTGCACAAATGAACGCCGTATTTTGGAGACGTTCGCGACACCCTGCCTGAACGACCGGTATTGGCCGTTCAGAGCCGATCGATTGAAGAATACTGGCACTGAGGCAGGGGATCATCATTTAGTCTGCTCTGGCGATTAAAACTGCCGCTCACTGATTCTTTCTCCATCGCCACCGAACCACGGAATATCACCTGGTCGATATCTACTGCCCATCCAGCATCAGGCTCGTCGCCCAGCTCGGCATAAAAGTGGAGATCAGGTTTCTTCCGGGCAAGACCAGGCGGGGCATAGAAACGTGCATCGGGCCAATGTTCAGCCCACTCGGCCAAGAAAAGATGATGAATCTTATTTGGCGAGAGGATGTAACGCACTGGCCCGATCGCCTCCACCGCACGGGCGAGTTCTTCGGTCAGCGCTACCGGTGACCACACCCACGAATTGCCATCCGAGAGCTGCACCACCGCCATGCGAGTAGGATACGGGAAACCGAAAAACGAGACGGTCGGTCCGTCGGCTACATAAAGAGAGGGTCCGAACGCTTCTAGCATTGATACAGGCTAGCCGTCTAGTTTTAAGGATACGATACGGCCCGCAGTGGGTCATGTGTTAATCGGCTGGTGTGGATGTACTGACTGGGCTGTCACCTCTGCTGACGTAGAGCCCGTAGAAATACAGTTTCACTGCCCCGATGCCCAGTAACAACACGATGAAAAAGACCAACCCCCCTATAAACGGAATAAAACCGATTATCATCAGTATCGCAGCGGCAGCAACGATCGACCATGCTCGTATCCACTTCGATTCATCCGGTATCTTGCCTAGCCGGCGAAACCCGACGTCACCAATCCAGATTATACCGGCCAACAACCCCACAATCAGAGCGACGAAGTACAGCGCCAGCAAGATAAGGCCTAACGGCACTCCGAGAACCGACACCAGCAACATCAGCACCACAAAGGGTGTTGCGAACAAGACCACTAGACCCAATCCCGACGACTTAAACGGCGCGTCCTGC
>CAMYOI010000565.1 GCA_947259955.1 uncultured Gammaproteobacteria bacterium | reverse complement strand
ATTCGGTCAACCAAGCGTTGGGCGTGGCGTGTTGGCGTGTCCGGAGAAGGGCACATTATCCAGTCGGTGGAAGTCCGACCGAGGCCAAAAGACGCGAGCCTCGTAGCTTGGGAGGTACCGTGGCGCGAAAGCAAGGCGGTAAAGCCCTCCGACCACGTACTCAATAGGAGTGCAGCAACGTACCAGGTTGTAACGTGCAGTGAACGTAGAGGTAGCCTCGTTACACGTTTTCCGGTGGCCGAGACGGTCGATAACGTGCGAAGGCAGCAAGGGCCGTGCGGAATGCGTCCGATACGGCGGTCCTCACCGGCGGGGTATCAGCGGCGACATGGTACGAAGGATTTTGTGTCAACCGGAGAAGCCCTCGGTGCCCGGCGGAGAAAGCCCGTCGAGGAGGTCTGTCCTATAACCTTGAATGGGAAATGGATGGGTAGGCACCAGGGTGGCGGATCGGGTCGTAGTACTGATGATCGGCGTGCAGCAAAACGCGCTGGGAGGGAAGGGCCCGGACCGGTAGGTAGTTCCGTTCGTTTGAGTGAGGCAGGGGTGAGATGAGCAAGGCACCCATCGATCTGCAGGATCTGCGACGGCGGATATATCGGAAGGTGAAGTCTGAGGAAACGCGATTGGCTGGCGGCGGTGGAGTAACGCATTCGTTTGCGTGAAAGTGGTTGCCAGGCCGATAGGACTCATAACCCTTGCGAAGAAACCTACCGGGTGAGCCGCTTGAGGGGATGCGACCTGGCAAGGTCGCGTAGTCAAGTGGGTGCGAATCCCACCCAGGTAACCGCTAGCCACGGGCCTGGTATCGAGCCTTGCAGTCAGTGGGGTAACTTGCTGATTGATGCGTAGGCACGAAAGGAGGCGAGGTGCAAAGGTAACAGGTGATGCTGACCCTGAAGACGTTGAGTTCCGAAAACGGCATTGTTGGAGTCGGCCGATGGGGTCCCGCACCCTGCAGGCAACAGTCTCTGGTGCATGAATGGCGAGTGCCAGGGGACGTCCCGGGATCTGAGGTCGCGTCGAGCCTTACATTACGATTACGTGGCAACCAGGGAGATCCGATTGTCGGCGTGGATGGAACTGCGCACCTGCAGACAAGCCTAATCAGCGAGGAAGCGGGCGGTGATGGTCGGAAGTCGGGGGTGTCCATATGAGCGAAGACGTCTGGTAATGCGGACCGAGCAAAGGGGCACCGGTTTGAGATAACGGGTAAGGGCGACATGGCCCGACACAGAGCGGATTATGACCATGACAACAAAGCTTATTCGTTTCACTGAGAAGGCGCGTGCGGAACCGACGTTACGGTTCAATGCCCTGATGGGATTGCTGTTTGATCCGGAGGGGCTGCACGCCAGCTTCGAGCGCCAGAATGGAAGGAGGGCGCCTGGAGTAGATGGGATAAGGAAAGTGGATTATGCGGAAGGATTGAGCGAACGGCTGGCGGACCTGTCCCGGTGCCTGAGGCGCCTGGGCTATCGGCCGCAACCGGTACGGCGGGTCTATATTCCGAAAGGGAAGGGCCGCCGCCGGCCGTTGGGCATACCGACGGTCATCGCGAACCGCACAGATTGACAATCCGTCTTTGGGGTGGGCCGAGGTGGTCCATCCTTTTCATCCTTTTCGTGGTCAGCAATTTGAGGTTCTGAAGACGCGTTGCGTTTCCGGCGTCGAGACCCTCATCGTGCGCCATCCTGAACGTGGCACCTGTGCGGTGGCACGGGAATGGACGGATTGGGCGGAGCCATCCGCCAGTATGCCAGGGATTTCCAATTTGTTTTTTGATTTTGAATCTTTGTGGCAACTTGCGTTGCTTGTGGAGGGGCTCGACGGGTCCGTGGGGGTTGACGAATGAACGGGTTTTGTGCAATATCAGACCACTTATATATGTGGTCTGCTATTAATGCAGAACAAATCTGCTGTCAGCCTGCGACGACGACGCAAAACGCTGTTGCGTCAACTCCCCCCGCTGGACGAGGTGCTGCGGGGCTCGCTCATCGAGCGCTACAAGCGCTGTGGCAAACCCGGGTGCAAATGTGCTCAAGGTCGGGGGCACGGTCCCAAGTACTATCTATCGTTGAGCCGTTCCGGTGCGCATCCCGAGATGGATTACATACCGCAAAGCGACCAACCTCAAGCGGAGCAGTATCTACACAATTACCGGCGAATCCGCGACATCCTGGACGAGTTGTGTGCGATCAATCGGGAGTTGCTGCGCCGGCGAGAGAGATTCTAAGCTTGGGCCGTGAGCGACACGACTTTTGCGTTTACCGACCCGCACGACATGGGTCTCGCTGCTGTCCTGATCGCCAACATGCTCGAAGCCGCGCTGGAGGAAGACGTCCCGGGCTTACTTCACGGGGAGGGGATCGATGAGTGTGAACATTACCGAGCAGCACCGGGCGAAGTCGGCTTACATCTACGTGCGCCAGTCGACGATGGGTCAGGTCCGGTTCCATCGCGAGAGTACGGAGCGCCAGTATGCGCTGCGCGACAAAGCGCTGGAGTTGGGATGGACGACGCAGGCGATTCGGGTGTTGGATGGCGACCTGGGGTTGTCGGGGGCGCAGATGAGCGGGCGCGAGGATTTCAAGACCCTGGTGGCGGAAGTATCGATGGGGCAAGTGGGGGCGGTGTTTGCGCTGGAGGCGTCTCGGCTGGCGCGCTCGAGTCTCGATTGGCATCGTCTCATCGAGCTGTGTGGTCTTACGGGCGCCTTGGTGATCGACGAGGACGGCTGCTACGACCCGGGCGACTTCAACGACGGGCTGTTACTGGGCCTCAAGGGCACGCTGGCGCAAGCGGAGTTGCATTTTCTGCGCGCGCGCCTCCAGGGCGGTAAACTCAACAAAGCGAAGAAAGGGGAGCTGCGCACGCCGCTGCCGGTGGGTTTGTGTTATGACGATGAAGACCGGATCGTTCTCGACCCGGACGAGGAGGTGCAGGGTGCGGTTCGGTTGATATTTCGTTTTTTTTGCGAGACGGGCAGTGCTTACGCGGTTGTTCATCGC
>CAMYOI010000564.1 GCA_947259955.1 uncultured Gammaproteobacteria bacterium | reverse complement strand
GAATAGATCGGTCTCAGGCTTAGCGTTTTCTCTTCCGCCTGATCGACAACCCTGCCGCTTTGAACGAGCGTAACACTGTATCCGCGACAGCCCTAGCGTGTTGGTGATCGATGTAGGTCATCTGAAGCCGGATAGCGTTGGCGATCAGGTTTGCTGGGATCAGCTTGCGTTGGGGGTGTCAAGCAGATAAGAACATAGAATGAACCGTGCCTGTCCGGTTGTAACCCACACCCACTATATGTAGGCTTTGCCATCATACGGCAGGCAGGGGTGTCAGAGTGGAAATGGACGTTTTGCATCGGGATGACCTGCCATTTCCGGCGTCGCTTCCCGCGTTCCAACGGCTTTTCCCTGACGACGCAGCTTGTGCTGCATACCTTGAAAAAGCTCGATGGGGCAATGGGTTCGTCTGCCCTCACTGCCATGAGGCCAGAGATCCGTTCCGCTTCGCCAATCGCCCAGCAGTCTTGCGGTGCCGCAAGTGCCGTCGGGACACCGGCCTGACGGTCGGGACAGTGATGGAACGGACGCATACGCCGTTGAGCGTGTGGTTCTGGGCCGCCTATCTTGTTTCCAGTCAGACGGACGGCATGTCTGCAACGCAGTTTCAGCGTCAGCTTGGCCTTTCTCGCTACGAGACGGCCTTTCAGATCCTTCACAAGCTGCGCTCCGGGATGGTGCGTCCGGATCAGGACCGGATCGGCGGCATCCCTGACGAACACGTCGAAGTGGACGAAACCTATGTGGGCGGGCGGACGCGCGGCAAAGGCCGAGGCGTCCACGACAAGGTTCTGGTGGTCAGCGCCGTCGAAGTCCGCCAGCGCGAACCGGGCTCATGGCTCGATAAGCGGAAGGGTGGGCGCTATGCTGGGCGCGTCCGGCTCGCCATCGCCCAGGACCGCAGCGAGGCATCCCTCTGCGGCTTCGTCGAAGAGGTCGTTGCGCCGGACGCACAGATCATCACCGACGACTGGACCGGCTACAACAGCCTCATCAAGCGCGGCTTCAAACACCTCGCCGTCGCTGAACGAGGCGATCATCGGGTGGCGGAGGAGTATCTGCCAATCGTCCATCTCGTCTTCTCCAACCTCAAGACCTGGCTGAACGGAACCCATCACGGCGTGAGCCATCAGCACCTTCAGGCCTATCTCAACGAGTTCACGTTCCGCTTCAACCGACGATTTTACCCGTTCAACGCCTTCCGATCACTGCTCGGCATTGCCGGAGACACCTCCGCTCCGACCTATGACGAGCTTTACTCAGGAGAGTGGGCGCACCCTAGATGTTGTGGGTGTGGGTGATAACCGGACAGGCACGGAATGAACATTTCCGATGGGAGGCAGCCATGGACCTGATCGCATTTCCAAGCACCGAGGCCGAGTTCCGCACCCGCTTCGCGGACGAGGATCGGTGTCGGGACTATCTGACGCGGCTGAAATGGCCGGATGGCTTCCGTTGCGCCCACTGCGGGGGTCGGTCGGCGTATTTCCTGCGATCGAAGCGGGTGGTCTATGAATGCGCCGGCTGTGGGCACCAGATCTCGGTCATCGTCGGGACGATCTTCGAGCAGAGCAAGAAGCCGCTCGCCCTGTGGTTCCGCGCCATCTTCGAATTCACCGCCTCCAAGCAAGGAATCTCGGCGGCTGAGCTGCAACGCAAGCTCGATCTCGGCAGCTATCAGACGGCATGGACCTGGCTGCACAAGATCCGCACCGCCACCGTCCGACCCGATCGCGGTCCGCTGTCCGGCGCGGTCGAAATCGACGAGAGTTATGTCGGCGGGCGGGAGCCGGGCAAACCCGGGCGGGCGGCCGAAAAGAAGGCCATCACCGTCGCCGCCGTGGAAAAGCGCGGGCGCGGCTGCGGCCGGGTTCGCATTGCTTCGAGCGCCGACGTTTCGGCCACCGCCCTTCTCGGATTCATCGAGACCCACCTCGGTCCAGGCGAAACCGCGCATACCGATGGTTGGAACGGCTATGCCAGCCTTGGCAACAAGGGTTATCAACACATCGTATCGGTGATCTCGCAGCTCGACCAAACGGCCGCAGAGGTGTTGCCGCGGGTTCATTTGGTGTTCTCGCTGCTCAAGCGCTGGATCCTCGGCACCCACCAAGGATCTGTCAGCCTCAAGCACCTCGACGGCTACCTGGGGGAATTCACCTTCCGATTCAACCGCCGTCGAGCCCGCCGCATCACACATGGCGCCGAACGGCTCCTCGATATCGCCGTCGTCACACCGCCCCGGCCGTTCCGGCAAATCGTCGGACGATCTTGCTCACCCGAAAATGCCCGAATCGCAGCCCAAGCCTGACGCTTGCGGATACCCAGTTTAATTAAATCCAGCGGCCGTGATATTCCCGGGAGTCAATGCGCAATAACCCGACACTGGGAACACAGTTGACCGGTTCTACCGTGTATGGCGTAAAGTAAAGCTGTCGCGGACATCCGAGCCGCCGTAAGCTCTGCGGATCGAAGAGATCCTCGACGCTCATGACCGCTGTCCGTTTTCCTGCCTATTCGTTTTTGTCTTTTCTGGGGAGATCGGGGTTGTGACTATTATTGTGATCACGAGAACTCATCCTGAGAGAATGCCATCGAACCGAACGCACGGAAAGGTGCCGAGCGGACAGGCACACGGTTAGGAAGCTCATGGAAGCACAAGTGGAAACCGCGATGGTGATTGACAAGCGGAAGGTCCTTTTGACGGTTGTTTTGCTTGTCCTCCTTGTCCCCGTGCCGATCGGTTTCGTGTTTGGATGGGGCGTGGCTCTGATGAGCTGGTTCGCGGCGGGCCTCTCCGCGCTTTTTGTCGTTTCGGTCAGGAGCCCCTCGCTCAGTTTTTGGGTTCTCGTTGGTCTGGTTATTCTGACCCCGTTGCCGGCCAAAACGAGCGCTGACATCACAAAATGCGTTACCGATATTCTCTCTTCTTATTTCTATTGTGATGTCGAGGGCACCTTCAATTTTCTTCGCGATATTTTCACGGGCGCTGAAACAAAAGATGAGCGCGACGCACTAT
>CAMYOI010000563.1 GCA_947259955.1 uncultured Gammaproteobacteria bacterium | reverse complement strand
AGCCGTCGTTTGTTAACAAACAGGTGCTGGGAAATCAGATAGAGACAGTCTACCCCGTTGCCTATCCAGAGGATCATTTTTTTTCCTAGCGTGGCCTGCGGCCACAACCAAAGTAAGTCGCCGATTCTGGTCTTGTATATTATGAACTCTGTGTAAGAGTTTCCCGATCGGAGGTTGCCGCGATGAAGACCTTTTTGGATAAACACGAGCCCAAGATCACCGGTGTACTGTCGTGTTTCGACCGCATGTTGTTCCGCGGCTATCTTCCGATAATGTCTGGTGCTGCCATGGCGCGGTTTTTGAATCAGGAGGGGATCAAGTTTCGCGACCTGAAGACCTTCCTGACCGAACATGCGTTGGTGTTGAAGGACCACGCCCAGGCCATGGCGGAGCGGGAAGGACGCCCCTATATTTATCTGGCATCTGCCGGTTCAAGGAAAGAACAACGGGCCCGGGAGATTGCGGAAGCCGACGGCATCACTGAAGGTCTGGTGTGCGTGTTTTCCCAGTTGGAACCCTGCAATACATTTTCCTTCCGGTTCCGGCAAGGGCGTCCTTTTGTCAACTCTGCCCGGCGCAAGTGTCTGCATATCTACTATTACTACATGGATCGGGAGTTTGGCCTGATTCATGTCATGGTACAGACGTGGTTTCCGATGCGCATGCAGGTGTTCGTCAATGGACACCACTGGGTGGCCAACAAGTTGGCGGCGAACGGTGTCAAATTCAGTCAATGTGACAATGTGTTCCTGTGGATTGAAGACATCGACAGGGCGCAGCGGTTTGCCGACCGTCTGACCTCGGTGAACTGGCCGTTGGTGTTGAACCGGTATGCACGGAAAATCAATCCACTGATGAGGTCATTGCTGGGCAGGATGCAATACTACTGGGTCACCGCGCAATGCGAGTACGCTACGGACGTGATGTTTCGAAGCACAACCCATCTCAAGGAGTTATACACCAGGTTAGTCAGCCACAGTATGCAAAACTTTGGCGCCAGGGAAGTGATGAACTTTCTTGGAAAGAAGCTGGTCGGACAGTTTCGGGGCGAAGTGGTCAGTGATATGACCGATCGCTGTAAACGGCGTTTGCCCGGTACCCGGGTGAAACATCGAGCCAAAATGAACTGGATCAAGATGTATGATAAGGCCGGTTCAGTGCTGCGGGTGGAGACGGTAATCAACCAGCCCGACGCATTCAAAGTACGTAAAAAAGTCTGGCGTGAAGGCCAGCGCGTCACAGAGTGGGTCCCGATGCGCAAGGGTGTCGCCAACCTGTTTCGCTACCGGGAGGTCTCTCTGGCATCGAACGGCCGGTACCTGGAGGCACTGGCGATCGTCGATGACCCGAGTGCGGCTCTTGTGCAACTGAACGCCATCACCCGGCGCAAGCGAACCCGTGCCGGTCAGTCCGTCAAGGCATTCAACCCATTGAGCGCTGACGATCAACGGATCTTCAAGGCATTGCTTTCCGGCGCCAACACCATCAACGGCTTTCGCAACCAGGATATTCGCGCACGCCTGGCCGGCAGTCCCTTCCTACGGACTTGCGGGCGTTGTGTAGTCAGGCAATCGGCCAAAATATCCCGGCTGCTGAAACGCTTTCACATTTATGGCTTGATTGCCAAGGTGCCTCACTCTCGGCGATGGCGGTTAACTAAAAAGGGATGGGCACTGCTTAGTGCCTCTATCGCATTGAAAGAACACACCTTTCCAGGACTGCATGCACAAACCACTGGATGATTTCTCTTAAGAATTACGAGAACCTACAGACAAAGAATCTATACGCTGAATTAAGTTTGAATAGCGGCATCACGGGTCGTTAACGGGCAAAGCCCCGAAGGCGTAAATGTCCGGTCTGAGTATTCACCAGCTGTTCGGGAGCATTGCCTTGAATGGCTGCATTGGCTGTGGACGATCCGGTGCAGTGTGACAGTACTCACCAGTGCAGGCCATTTTGCTTGGTTCGCTATATCGGGTATAGCAGCCATTCATTGAGGTGAGGCAGGTCGGGCCAAGCAGGTTATGTAATAGACCCCAAGATGCCATAGAGACGTTTTCGGGTTTTGGTCCGCACCTTGCCCTATCGTAACTCGGAGTGCAGGACTTGAAAACAGTGGTCAAAAAAGGAGAGTCGATTGCTGGAAAGAAAAAGTAGGTTAACTCTTCAGCGTAGGTAATCTTTTTCCTGGGAATCGGGCCGGGGCGGGGCAAAAACGTCGGCACACAGGTTCTGGTACACAAACACTTTCATATTCACCAAAAACCAAAAGGGTCCTATGAAACTCAGCTTGATATTATTGTCCGCTATACGCGAGACAACTACCGTTCAATTCTACTCTGGGCTGGCGTGCGCAAGGGAATGCCAAAGGACCGTACGCGATTCACAACGGGAATGCAGATGTTTCAGTGTCATGGTCCGTTTTTTGCCCTTTTCGGTCAGTCAGCAACGCCTACGTAAATTGCTGATACGGAGGTGACAGAACCGCCGGATTGTAGTCAGATATTGGTGCGCTTGGTAAACGCCCAAATTAAAAAGACCTTACTACACGACAAGGACTACCAACCGCTACGCTATTATTTGGAATGTCTTTTGTAACAACGCTGCCTGCACCAACCACACAGTTATCCCCGATGTTTACGCCGGATAATAGGGATGCATTACCCCCAATCCAGACATCGTTTCCGATGGATATAGTTGAGCCATATTCGGTCTTTTGACGTTCAATCGGGTGAATTGGATGTGCAGCAGTTGAAATCATTACGTTCGGGCCAAGTAGAACATTATCTCCAATAGAAACCCTGCAGACATCAATAATGGTTAAATTATGATTTGAGTAAAATTTTTCACCAATTTCAATATTGTATCCATAGTCACAGAAGAAATTGGGCTCTATATGAGCTTCATTCTTTATGGACAGAATGCTCCTTAGAATACTCATTCGCTCAAACAATTTCATAGGATCGAAAAGGTTGAACTTATGGCACGCGGCCTTTGCGTGCATCCTATCATTGACAAGTTCGC
>CAMYOI010000562.1 GCA_947259955.1 uncultured Gammaproteobacteria bacterium | reverse complement strand
GAGAACGCCGTGGCCGTCGCGAAGTTTCTCCAGCGACACCCCCTGGTATCGTGGGTCAAGTATGCCGGTCTTCCCGATAATGAATACGCCGCGCTGGCGAAGAAGTACCTGCCGAAGGGTGCGGGTTCCATATTGACGTTCGGCATCAAGGGCGGTCAGGCTGCGGGTGCCGGATTTATCGAGGGGGTCCAGTTCCTGAGCCATCTTGCCAACGTCGGCGATGCCAAGACCCTGGTCATCCACCCGTCATCCACCACACACCGGCAGCTTTCCGAGGAAGACCAGATCAAGGCCGGAATAACACCGGATATGATCCGGATTTCGGTCGGCCTGGAGACCCTGGACGACATCCTCTGGGACATCGACCAGGCGCTGAATAAATCGCAGGATTGATGTTCGACGGAGCGGGTTTAGTTGGAGAGAACGCCGATCAGAACCAGGATGGCAAGTCCAGCGATAAGGGCAATGAGGGCTTTGTTTTTTGCCGCCCCGGACGCCAGTTTCGTTCTCAGTCCTTCTATCTCGGACTTTTGCGCCGTAACTGCCCAGGCGGTCAAATCGCGACTCGAAATCAGGCCCTGCATCTTGCCCTCTGATACCAAGGGCAGGTGCCGGATTCGTTTGTCCGTCACTTCGTGCATGGCGTCTTCGACCGTCATGGACGTATCGACGCAAATAGGGTCGGGTGTCATCACGTCTGCCAGCGCGGTTGAAGCGGGGTCGAGGCCTTTGGCCGCTACGCGGTTCAACAGATCGCGTTCGGAAAAGATGCCGGACACGCCGCCATCGTCGCCCAAAATAACCAGCGCGCCGATATTCCGGTTGCTCATCTTCTCGATTGCTTCAGAAACCAGATTGGTTTGGGAAAGCGTGTGCGTGTCTTTGTTCTTGGCGCTGACGATCTCCGCAAGCGTGCTTTTCATGCTCATGAATGTTCTCCCTAAACCGTGACTCCCTATTATAAAACATTTTTATGTCTAACTAAATATGATGTATTAATCTGAGTCAATCGAGGTGCGGGAAAGTTACGCGACCACCACTAAGATACGCTAAACAAATGGAACTTTGCCAACGGCCATTGACCATGGAATAGACCCGTCATGAATATCGTGCGAACCGGCGTTATCCTGAACACCGAACATTACGACGAGTGTGTGTCGCTCTATAAGAGCGTGTTCGGACTCGATGTCCTGTTCCAGGAATCAGACGGAACCTGTCGACTTACGTGCTTCAGGTTCGGAGGTTCTTGCCTGAATCAGAGATGAACCGACCTTCTTCAGTCAACTCTAAACCTGAGGGTTGCAGCTAATGAAAATCGCCGTCATGGGGGCGGGAGCCATTGGTGGGTACGTGGGTGGCAGATTGGCCGAAGCGGGGCAGGAAGTCCATCTGATCGCACGTGGGTCACACCTGACCGCGCTGTGCGCGAATGGACTCAGACTGGAGACGCCGTTGGGCAACCTCCACATTCCACGCATTCATGCCACCAGCAATCCTGCCGATATCGGGCCGGTCGATGTTGTAATCTTTGCCGTCAAACTTACCGATACGGATGCCGCCGCGTCGTCTCTTGCGCCGCTCCTGACACCCGAAACACGTATCGTGACGCTGCAGAACGGGATCGACAGCGCTGAAATGATCGCCCGGCATGCACCCCGGTCACAGATTGCCGAGGGGGTCATTTACATCGGGGCACATATCAGCGAGCCGGGCGTCATCACCAATCCGGGAGGCGTTCACCGGGTTACCGTTGACGGGCTGAACGGTGATCGGAAAATGCAGGAATTTATCCGGGTATGTGAACACGCGAAAGCGCTCGAGGTCGCGGCAACCGATGATCCCCGGAGGGTGGTTTGGCAAAAATTTATCGCTCTGGTGGCGTTCTCGGGCGCAACGTGCATCACGCGCCTGCCGATCGGCGCTGTCTACGAGAACCCGGACTCTCTTACCTTCATGCGGAGTTTGCTGTCCGAAAACATTGCCGTTGCCAATGCAAGCGGACAGAATTTTACGGCGGCGGACGCCGACGCGGTCATCGATCTTTTTGCAAAGCAGCCCTACCGTCAGAAATCGTCGATGCTTATCGATCTCGAAAACGGAAAACCTCTCGAACTCGAATGGCTGTCGGGACGGGTTCACCAGCTTGGTGCTGAGTTCGGCATTGCGACGCCGGCCAACAGCGCGGTCTGGGCTGCGCTTTGCCCGTACCTAAGAGGGCCGCTCTAGCCCGCACCATACGCCGATTGGTGGCACACCAACCCTCGCATTAGATCGTGATCCCGGTGAAATACGAAGGTTAGAGGCCTTCAGTGTTATTATTCACGCCGAATTAATCGCGGTTTCATCGGTCAGCAGCCCTGTAATATGCAAAGAATCAACGACATCAACGTCGCCAGTCAGGATTTGATCCCGACCCCCGGCGAGATCAAAGCCGAACTGCCGCTCGGACCGGGTGCCGCGGCGACCGTCGTTACGGGCAGGGAGCGGCTGATGAAGATACTGGACAGGGAGGACCGCAGCATATTCGTCGTGGCCGGACCCTGCTCCATACACGATGTCGAAGCAGCCAGGGAATATGCCGGGAGATTGAAGAAGCTGGCGGAGCAGGTCGATGACACCATGCTGCTGGTAATGCGCGTCTACTTCGAGAAGCCGAGAACCACCGTGGGATGGAAGGGCCTGATCAACGATCCCGACATGGACGACTCGTTCGCGGTCGAGAAGGGCCTGAGGAAAGCGCGGCAACTTCTGCTTCATTTGGCGGAACTCGGACTGCCGGCGGGCACCGAGGCCCTGGATCCAATAATGCCGCAGTACTTGTCTGATCTCTGGACGTGGACGGCGATCGGAGCGCGAACCGTGGAATCCCAGACCCACCGCGAACTGGCCAGCGGATTGTCGACCCCGGTCGGCCTGAAGAACGGCACGGACGGCAGTCTTGACGTCGCTATCAACGGGCTCAAGTCGGCGTCCCGGCCCCATCATTTTCTGGGCATCAACCAGCAGGGGCAGTCCACCATCATCCACACGCT
>CAMYOI010000561.1 GCA_947259955.1 uncultured Gammaproteobacteria bacterium | reverse complement strand
CAATTGCCCCGCTGGCCGGGTCGGATAGGGTGATCGGTGTCGCCGCCGACCATTCCACCGACTCTATACTCGGACGTCACTGCGGGGATCCGGTGCCGGCGGTAATCTACGCCTCCAACGGGCGCGTGGACGCCTGCCAGTCCTATGGAGAGACCACCTGCATGCAGGGGGGGCTGGGTCGCATATCCGCGAACACGTTCCTGCTAACCATTCTTGATTTGATGAATCGCCTCAACGAATACCGTCCGTCCGACAGCCGCTTCCTGCTCAGAATCTAGCCCCTTCTCGACATGTAGGAGCCGCGCCATATGTGGGAGCGGCGCCCTCGCCGCGATCCATCGGCCCGAGGCGGGCCTCCTACAATGACTGTCCGATGTCGGGATTTCCTGTAGGCGCGGCGCCCCCGCCGCGATGAATCGGCCCCGGGGTGCATGCTCTACAAGATTATCGGGTATCTCCGGTAACACGTTTCATACCCAGGCATACGGCTGTAACAAAACCTTCATAAAGATTTAACCAAGGATTAACATTTTCTTCATAGTATTTCGTCCCTCGCTGCAAGACCGGCATTAACTCTATGATGCCGGCCGGTTTAGCGAGCGATCAATTTGTAAACATCTTTTCACATTCAACCACTGTGAACCTAAAGAACGGAAGGATTGGACATCATGCGCTCGAAACAACTTTCTTATGTATTACTAGGAGCTATCGTTGCTGCATTCGGCTCGGCGGCGGATCCGGCACCGGCATCGCCGCCATGATCAACGGCACGGTCGATATCGCCAACGCCAGCCGCAAGATGAAGGACAAGGAGATGAAGCTCGCCAAGGACAACGGCCAGAACCCGGTGGAACATATCGTCGGCTTCGATGCGCTCGCGGTGTTCATCCACAAGGACAATCCCATGGACGAGGTGGACATCAAGGCGCTTGCGGAGGTCTACGGCGAGGGAGGCGAAACCGACAACTGGGCCGATCTCGGCATCGAAGTCCCCGGCTGCAAGGGCCAGGAAATGGTTTTGGTCAGCCGCCAGAACAACTCGGGTACATATGCTTACTTCCGCCAGGCCGTGCTGGGCAAGGCACGGGATTACAAACTGGGAACGAGGGACATGCATGGCTCCAAGGACGTCGTCGACCTGGTGGAGAAGACCCCCTGCGCGATCGGTTACAGCGGGCTTGCCTATGCCACCGATCACATCAAGATGCCCTGCGTGTTGACAGAAGGCGGAGCGTGCGTGGAGCCGACCGTGGCCACCGCCAGCGACGGTTCGTACCCCATCGCGCGCCCCCTCATGATGTACACCAACGGCGAGCCCGAGGGTGCGGTAAAGGCCTATCTCGACTGGATCCTCAGCGATGCCGGGCAGTGCATCATTCTCGGCAAAGGCTACGCAGCGGTGCGTGACGTAAGCTGCAACTGAGCGGCAGCACAAGATTGAAAACGGGCCACTCCCGGCGTCCTGTCCCAGTAACGGGACAGGACGCCGGGCGCGGCTTTACCAGTGAGTAACGACCATGGCGCACTACGAAATACGCTTACAACAAGACCTCGATAACATTCGGGCGCAGGCCTCCGCACTGGCCGGTGACGCCGAACAGGCGATTGCCAATGCCCTGCAGGCGGTGCAGACAGGCAACGAGAAACTCGCCTACACGACCATCCTGGGAGACGCCCGCATCAATCGTGCGCATCGCACGCTCAACAAGCAGTGTTACCGGTTCATTGCCCTGCACCTGCCCAGCGCCGGTCCGCTGCGCCTGATCGAAGCGTTGGTCAGAGCGAATATCCAGTTCGAACGGCTTGGGGACTTCAACGAAAGCAACGAGGAAAAGGCGCGTACCACGATGAATATGGGTACGGACATCGAACAGACGCTGGATGTCGTTTATTCCGATATGACGGCCGAGGGCGATCGCCGTGGAATGGCAGATCTGTTAGCGATGTTCGTGATCTTCAACATGGTGAAGCGGGTAACCGACCAGGCCAAGAACATCTGTGAAGAAGCGCTGTTTGCGATAAGCGGAGAATACAAACAGGACACCCGGCATCACGTCCTTTTTATCGATGAGGACGGCAGCTTCCTCGCGCCCATGGCCGAGGCGGTTGCACGCAAGATGTTTCCGGACAGCGCTTACTACGGCAGTGCCAGCCGCAGCCCCGGCCCCGGCTTCGATCCCGCGATGGTCGGATTCATGGAAAAACACGGGTTCGACATGGCATCGATCAGTCCCGGCCAGCTCGATCCGGACAGCAAAAAAATCAGCGACTATTACGTCGTGGTCAGTCTTCAGGGCGCTGTCAAGTCGTACATTCCCCATCTTCCATTTCACACCGCGGCGCTGGAGTGGGACCTCGGTTCGACGCCTGCGGGCCCCGAAGGCGGTGAGGCCGACTCGCGCATTGAAGAACTGTACCGAGAAATCGTGGTATACGTCAGGGACCTGATCGAGACCATCACCGGCAAAGAGGCTGCGTGACATGGCTGATCAAACTGCAACGGCCGTGATGAAAAGCGCCCCGGCGGTGTCGCCCAGGGAGGCGGATTTCGACCGCCGGAATCTGGACTGGTACATTGACAAACTGGTGCAGACTCTGGTCTTCATCGGCGGCATCTCCGCCATCATCTTCATTATCGGGATCTTCGTCTTCATCACCAAGGAGGGCGCCGGATTCATATTAGGTGATATGGACATCGTCGATTTCTTTACGTCACCGCGCTGGCGTCCGACCTCCGAATACAATCCCACCTACGGCATCCTGGCCCTGATTGCGGGTACAGCGAGCGTTACCGGTCTGGCGATGATCGTTGCCATACCCTTTTCCCTCGGTGCCGCGATATTTATCGCCGAGTTCGCCTCAGGCAAGACGCGCGAATTCCTGAAGGTGCTGGTGGAACTGCTGGCGGCGATCCCGTCCGTGGTCTGGGGTTTCATCGGTCTCAGTATCATGAACCCGTTGATCATCGATCTTTTCGATGTTCCGGTCGGACTGAACGTCCTGAATGCGGGCTTGATTCTGGGCCTGATGGCGGCGCCGATCATGACCTCCATCGCCGAAGATGCCCTCAACGCGGTCCCCGATCGCTATCGCGAAGCGGCGGAAGCGATGGGGGCGACGCGCTGGCAGGTCACGATAAAAGCGGTGCTGCCGGCGGCGAAGAATGGCCTGCTGGGCGCCGTCCTGCTGGGCGTCGGGCGGGGTTTTGGCGAGACCATGGCGGTACTGATGGCCACCGGCCACTCCATCAACCTCCCCGACAGCGTGTTCGACTCGGTTCGCGCCCTCACCGCGACCATTGCCGCCGAACTCGGCGAAACCGCGGTCGGGTCGAATCACTATATGTCGCTGTTCACCATCGGCATCTTTCTTTTCATCATCACTTTTATCATCAATCTGACCGCGGACCTGATCGTGCGCGGCGTACGCAAGGGGTAAACCACCGTGTTTGCAGCGACAGAACTGAATCAAAGCGACAGAAAGACGCAAGGACTTTACCGCGTACTTTTCATGCTCATGACCGGACTGCTGATACTGCCGGTGCTGCTGATACTGGCCACCCTGATACACAAGGGTGGATCCATCATCTCGGCCGAATTCCTGTTTTCCGAACCGACCAACGGAATGACCGCGGGGGGCATATTTCCCGCGCTCTACGGAACTATCTGGCTGGTGGCGGTGGCGCTGCTCATTTCCGTGCCGCTGGGGGTCGCCGCAGCGATCTACCTGAGCGAGTATGCCGGGGACAACTGGTTCACGCGCGTCATCAATCTGGCAATCATCAACCTGGCCGGAGTGCCGTCGATCGTCCACGCGCTGTTCGGGGTCGGAGCATTCGTGCTGTTCTTCGGATTCGGCACCAGCATCCTGGCCGCCAGCCTGACGCTGGCCATCATGACCCTGCCGGTGGTCATCGTTGCCACGCGAGAGTCCCTGCAGGCGGTGCCCCACGCCTTCCGTGAGGCCTGCTGGAACATGGGCGCCACGCGCTGGCAGACCATTCGGCGCGTCGTCCTGCCCAATGCGGTGAGCGGAATACTCACCGGTGTGATTCTGGAGGTGTCCCGCACCACCGGCGAGACCGCGCCGATCATGTTCACCGGCGCGGCATTTTTTCTGCCTTTTCTGCCCGAGAGCGTATTCGACCAGACCATGGCGCTGTCCCTGCATCTCTACGTGGTTGCCACGCAGGTGCCGGGTGTCCCGGATGAGCTTCCCTACGGTGTTGCCCTGGTCCTGATCGCGATGGTGCTGCTGATGAACAGCCTGTCCATCGCTTTTCGCATGTGGCTGCGGGGTAGAAAGAAATGGTAGCGGCCGCCCAAGAAACGGGGGCCGCACCCGGAACGGGAGCGCCCGTGAAGCTGGAAGTGAACGGTGTTTCCATAAGCTATGGCGCCCAGACCATCCTGAGCGATGTCAATCTGTCCATCCGGGAGCATGAGATTTTCGGCATCATCGGTCCGGCAAACGCCGGCAAAACCTCTTTCATCAAAGCGCTCAATCGCATGGACATGTTCACCTCTTCGATGAGGGTGGACGGCCAGGTGTTGATCGACGGGCGTGATATTCGCTCGGTACGCAATGTCTACGCCCTGCGAAGCCAGATCGGGGTCGTTTTCCCGCTGCCCGTCGGACTGCCGCTCTCGGTGTATGATAATGTCGCCCTTGCCCCGCGCCTGTCGGGCACCAAGAACAAAAAGAAGCTGGATGAAATCGTCGAACGCTGCCTGACGAGGGCGGCGCTGTGGGACGAGGTCAAGGACCGGCTGGATTCCCTCGGCAGCCTGCTTTCTGGCGGACAGCAGCAGCGGCTGACCATAGCGAGGGCGCTGTCCCAGGAACCGCAG
>CAMYOI010000560.1 GCA_947259955.1 uncultured Gammaproteobacteria bacterium | reverse complement strand
TACGCCTCCAACTGGTTTCCTCCTGCATTTCCCTCGTGCATTCAAGAATCGCGGCCGAGATCTTGAACAGCGGTCTGTACAGACTGAAATTTGATTTGGCAGCGACCCGGGAGTATTTGGCATCCGTAGTCAGGTCTTCGGCACTCGTATTCATGGATACAAATCACTGCTGTCCCGTTAACTTTTACAGCAAAGCCATTTGATTGATGGCGGGTTGATTGCTGCAGACTGGATCGCCTCGTAACAGGGCCATCAGGTCGCGTTTCTCAAACAGATTGAGCTGCAATAAGCGCAGGATTTGCTGCATACTTTTGTTCAGCTTCGATTGGAATTTGATATACGCCAAGATCAGATATACACACAACGCAATCCAGATCTGTGTCATGACTGCATTCTTGCTGGTGCCGATGAAGGATTTGATTTTCAGATTTTGTTTTATCCATCGAAAAAACAATTCCACCTGCCACCTGGCCTTGTAGATATCGGCAATAGTCTTGGCCGCCAGTTTGAAATTGTTAGTCAGAAAGACGTAATGCTTGCCCGTTTCTGGATCTCGGTAACCGATACGGCGTAATTTGATTGGACACTTCTTTGCCGTTTGAATACCGGTGAACTCGATCGTTTGATCGCTGGTCAGGCCGTTGTCTGCCAACACCGGTCGACGACACACCACCCGGGTTCTTGCATTGGATTTCAAACGAGTGACAAAAAATATTCCTTTTCCCGTCAATTGGTTATACCAGCCATAGTCGTTATACCCCCGATCGATGGCTACCATGCTGCCTTTGGGGAAATCCAGAGTTCGCCCAATGGTGACATCGTGAGTCTTGCCTTCCGTGACGGTCACGAATTCAGGCAAATAGCCCGCATGATTCAATCCCACATGGAGTTTGATGCCCCCCTTGGTGGTTCGGAAGCCCGCCCAAGGAAACACAGATAGACAGAGGTCGATGGTCGACGCATCCAACGAATAAAGTGGATTCTTGAACCGAAAATCATGACCCGGAGCTTTACCTTGGCAGCGGCTAAGTAACCTGGCAAACAGCGCTTCGTATAGCGCATAGGGCTTGTCTTCATTAATGCGTGACAGATTGGAGCGAGAAAGCTTGGCACTGCCTAGATGATAGAGGCGATGAGTCTGTGATGAGATATTGTCCACGATATCTCGCAAACTGCTTCGACCAGCTAACTGCGCCATGGCCATTGTTACAAACTGCGACCACCGCGAAGCGGTGCGAAATGAACGACCGTAATGGTGTCGGTTTGCAAGCACCTCAAATTCATGTCTCGGTACAAATTTTAGGATTTGAGACAAGATCGTATTACAATGTGCCATGGCCTGATTCTCCTCTTTGATTCAACAAGTTATCGCAAAACTCATTGTATCAATTACGGTTGAATCAGGCCTTCCTATTTATCCGTTAACGGGACAGCAGTGATAGTGCATATAACTACCTAAAACCACATCACGATAAATTGTTTGGTAATTTTCACAATTACATTGAGCATGCTTGTGAAGTCATTAATAGTGGAAGAACAAATAATACATCACACTTTAATCCTCAATCTTATTACACAAAAGATACAAACTTTGTTGGTGACTACGCACCCCTATCCGCATAAAGTTGACCAGAGAGCGCCAATTGGATAGCGACCAGCGGATTGTATCCTTGATTTGCCATGGTCTGTAAGTAGCTGGAGATGCGGCAATAGGCTTCGGCATACTTGCTGGTTCTAAAACACCCTGATACCTTTTGTTTCACCTTGCTCATTCTCAAGTCACGCTCCGCCCGGTTATTGGTGAAGGATACATGAGAATTCCTGGCGAAGAGCAACACCGCCTTCTCATACTGTTTCATCCGCTCCCACAGGTTATGAGCATTCGACTTGGCGACCCTGCCCCGTTTGCCATTCTGTCTGGGTGGTATGGGCGGGAGTTCCTTCCCGCCCCGGGTCAGGATGTTGCGATAGCGTTTTTGCAGGTTCTTGTACTCGTTCCGGGTCAGCTTCTTCCTTTTTCGCTGGGCGACCCTAGCGCAGGTTTCCTGCAGCAGGCGCTTCATGTTTGTTGCCCAGTTGTAACCATTAGTGTCAATAATGAAGACCAACTCCCGCAGCAGGTGTGAACCGCACAGGCCATGGTCACAATGATCGTAGGCGAAATAGGAGGCCCAGCAGTCATGGATCACCACCCCACCATAGCGGGGGATCACGCCGATGTCTTCAATCGCCTCGCGTCCCCGCTTGGGGTGCAGGAACTTACACGTGATGTCGCCTGCCGAACAGACGTGGATCCAGTGGTTTCTCCTGTCGACCCGCAATGAGGTCTCGTCCACATGCAGGGCGGGCATGGCCAGGATCTTTTCAATGGCGTCCTGTTCCCACTTTTCCAGGGCCTGATACAGTTGCATCACGTAGTTCAGGATCGTCGCTTCCGACAGGATCATGCCGATCAGCGTCCTGATCGATTGCTGCACCCGCTTGAGGGAAAGCATCTGGGCGATCAGCAGGTTCAGCATGTAGGCCTTGATACCTGCACCGTATTGCAGCGGGCCGTGCATGTCCGCCGGAAACCGGCCCTTGGTCTGTGACTGACAGCCGGGGCATTGTTTGATCTCGGCATCCACGTGGCTCACCACCTTTTCGAAGATGATGTCGATTCGGGTGCGTCTCTCATGTCCCTGGCAGGGCGTATCACTGAGGTCTTCACCGCAGATCCCGCACTGGCTAACGGGGGCGATCTGGACGGTCTCTACAGTGCGTGTGTTGCCGCAGAGTGCGTCGTTCTGTGACTTGCCCTTACCCTTGGCGCCGGGCTGGGCCGCCGTGTTGTCCTCCTTGGCTGTCTGCGAGGAGGGCAGACTGGAGTTGCTGTTGTCTTTGGCGGTGCGTTTCTCCATGAATACCGCCATCAGCACCTCGAACAGCATGAGCATGGCCTGGAACAGGGCACGGCTTTCCGCAGACATCTTGCCGTTGACGGTCAGGCGTTCGAATTCCGCCTTGAGTGCGTCGAACTCTTCCCTCAAGGATTGTTTGTTG
>CAMYOI010000559.1 GCA_947259955.1 uncultured Gammaproteobacteria bacterium | reverse complement strand
TTGTCCATCGGTAGACATGACTCAACCTCTAATGTAGCGGCCCCACCCTTATAAACACACCTGTGTTTTGAAACTTTTCCAGCGGGTCAAGAGTTTCAAGCAATTCCAGCGTGTCGCCAATGGCGTTGTTCATCTGCAAGAGTTCCTTAGGTCTCGGGCGGATCCCGAAAGAGACCAACATATCGGACAATGTGTTAAAAGCCACGACAAGCTCTTTGCCGACCTGGTTGATGTGGTCCGACCTCCCTTCGTCGCTCATTACGTACTTTTTTAACTCCGAGATTAGTTCGTCGTTCATGGTTTACTCCTATAGTGAGGGCGCTAATCGTGTTGAATAGGTTCCGACTCAAGCCGTTGCCGCCTGTTCCGCGAGGGTTTGTGGCTTCAGCGGGACGAATACCTCGACTTCCCTGCCCGTTCCCGCCATTGGATAAAAGCCTAGCCGGCGGTACGCACCTGGATGCTGTCGGATAAATTCTGCCGAAACCAGAATCGCCTCGCCGGTAGTCTTGCACAGGCCCTCAATCCGGGCGGCCTCGTTGACGGTTGCCCGTGCCGATATTGCCGTAAGTCACGTCACCAATGTGGAGACCGATACCGTAATCCATACCGCGGCCCCCGCTAGCGGCCACTTCGACATTGCGCAGGCGCATCTTTTCCGCGGCATCAACCGCCGCAGCCAGTGCCCCGGCGCAGGCTTTCTCACCGTCTTGGTGCACGCCCACAGTTGCCTGATCTATGGCAAAAATTGCCAGGGCCGCGTCGCCGATAAAACGCAGCACTTCTCCGCCGTGGCTGATCACCGCACCCGCCATGCAGTCGAAGTACTCGTTCAGAATCCGCAGAAACTCCGCCCGAGATACGCCCTCGGCCAGAGTGGTCGAATCGCGAAAATCACAGAACCAGATCACGGCGTGAATTTCTCTGCCGTCCCCACGTTTAATCAGCCCGTTGAGCACCTCTCTGCCAGCCTGACGGCCCAGGTAAGTCTCCAGGAGTGTCTCCGCCTTCAAACGCGAAGCAAACACTTCGACCAGGCGACCGAGCAGCGGCATTACTTCGTTGATATGGACAAGGTCCTGAGTGGAAAACCCTTCGGCTCGATCCGACGACAGCGTAACTGCGTTTATCTGCCCGTCGCTGAACAAAAATGGCATCGCGACATAATCCGTCCCCCCCTCGCGGTGGATCTCTTCCAACACCGGAAAGTCAAACGGCCGATCCTCTTCAGAAAGGCGATGGCGTATGCCGCCGGCACCTTCATAAATAGGCATCACCGGGCTTTTGAGGAAACGATCGGACTTGAACACCTCGTGCCCGACCAGATTTTGCAGAACTTGATCGTCACCGCGGTGCCAGATAAAGCCCGTCGCCCCTAGCAACGGGTGCAGGGATCGAATGTGAAGCGACAAGCGCAGCAGGGGGATACCCGTTCGAACCAATTCGGCAGCAAACCCGGCAACCAGATCCGAAATCGACGCCGAAGCCCAGGCGGTCTTGATCATCCAGGTCGTCAGTGGATTGGTGTGTGTCGGCGTGAGATCGGCCGCCTCCATCGCTGTGAGAACTTCGTCCTGGTACCAGCGGTCCATTCGGTCCGGAAAGAAGGCAACATAGCCCTTGACATGGGCCGCGGAGGCATGCGGTGCCTCGTAGCTGTAGGCGACAATGGGCTCCAAACGCTGGCCGATCTTAGCGTGCCAATAGGATGCTGTACCGCGAAAAGGGCAGCAGGTGCGGTGATCAGACGGGGTAAGCAGATCCATTCGCACATCCTCGCGCGGAAAGTAGAACACTGGTTGCATGCCGGTCTCCCTCAGCACTATGGCGCGTTTGCTGTCGGCGATGGTCTTATCCTCCATCTCGACTCGGATTCTCTGACCGCAGGGCTCAAATACTATCTGGTAACTGCCGTCCTTGGACGTTGTCACCCGTGTGGCGTGCAGCACTGCCTGGAGAGTACTCACCGCCTACCGTCTCGCTGATTAGCGACGATTAACAGGTCGTGCGTTCCCCCATCCAGAAGTACGCGGACGGGCTCTTCGGCAACGTGGATAGGCGCGCCATCGAGGACAGCGTGAAAGCCGTCGCGGCAGTAATGCGATGGATTTTCCACCACGATTGCGTAATGAGTCGCGTCCACTTTCACCGTGGCCTCGAATCCCGGCCATGCGGCTGGAATATGGGGGTCGACAATAAGAAAATTCCCTTCGCGGCGAATGCCCAGAATGCCCTCGACACCGGCGCGGTACATCCACCCGGCTGCGCCCGTGTACCAGGTCCATCCCCCGCGCCCGGTATGGGGCGAGACTGAATACACGTCCGCGGCGGCAACATAGGGCTCGACCTTATAGCGCTCCATTTCCTCGGCGGTGCGCGCATGGTTGATCGGGTTGATCAGTGCGAACAACTCGACGGCCTTTTCGGCTTCACCCAGTTTCGCAAACGCAAGAATCACCCACATGGCAGCGTGGCTGTATTGCCCGCCGTTTTCTCGCAGGCCCGGCGGATAACCTTTAATATAGCCGGGATCGAGCGGCGTCTTTTCAAAGGGCGGGGAAAACAGGAGGACGAGTCCGTCGTCGCGGCGGATCAGGTACTTTTCCAGGGACGCCATCGCCACAGCGGCGCGTGGGGGGTCGGCGGCGCCGGACAACACCGCCCAGGACTGAGCAATAGAATCTATCTGGCATTCCTCGCTCCGATTCGAGCCGAGCCAGTTCCCGTCATCGAAAGTCGCGCGACGGTACCAATTGCCATCCCAGGCCTCCCGCTCGAGCGCCGCGCGCACCGAAGCCGCATGATCGCACCAGCGTTGAGTACGGGTTGCGTCGCGGTTGTGCGTCAGCGGCGCGAAAAGCTCTATGGTCCGGACCAACAACCAGCCGAGCCAAACGCTTTCACCACGACCATCTTCACCTACCCGGTTCAAACCGTCGTTCCAATCACCGGTGCCGATGAGCGGCAGGCCGTGTTCGCCGGTGAGTTCGAGGCATTGGTCGAGGCTGCGGGCACAGTGTTCGAATAACGAGGCCGACTCGTCCGCAACCA
>CAMYOI010000558.1 GCA_947259955.1 uncultured Gammaproteobacteria bacterium | reverse complement strand
GTTGAAGTAGGCGAGCAGGTACAACATTCAGCAAATAACAGGAGAATTCCATGACCAACAAAACTAATGCGTCAAAAACAATGAAGACCATTGACGGAAATACCGCTGCCGCACATGTGGCGTACGCGCTGAGCGAAAACGCTTTGATCTATCCCATCACGCCTGCTTCACCCATGTCAGAGATGATCGAGGAGTGGGCTGCCTCGGGCAGAAAGAACATCTTCGGGCAGGAAGTCAGCGTAAGCATGCTCCAGTCCGAGGCGGGGGCGGCAGGCGCCGTTCACGGATCACTTGCGGCGGGCGCCCTGACCAGCACTTTTACGGCCTCCCAGGGTCTGCTGCTCATGATCCCAAACATGCATAAGATAGCGGGGGAGCTGCTGCCGTGTGTCTTCCATGTCGCCGCTCGGGCAGTCGCCGGTCATGCGCTCTCGATCTTTGGTGACCACAGCGATGTCATGTCCTGTCGTCAGACAGGTTTTGCCATGCTGGCTTCCAATTCGGTACAGGAGGCGATGGATCTTGCGCTGGTCGCACATCTCTCGACGATCGAATCGAGCGTTCCCTTCGTGCATTTCTTTGACGGCTTCCGGACCTCGCATGAGATCCAGAAAGTGGAGATGATCGACTACGAAGATATTGCCAAAGTGGTGAGCTTTGAACGCATCGATCATTACAAAGCGCATGCGATGAATCCGGAACACCCCACCATTCGCGGTACGAGCCAGAATCCGGACATCTTTTTTCAGGGCAAGGAAGCGGCGAATTCCTTCTACGAAAGCGTGCCGAAAATCGTCGCGGACTCGATGAAAAAGGTGGGTGACCTGACGGGTCGTCATTACCGGCTTTTTGACTATGTCGGCCACGCGGAAGCGGAGCGGGTGATCGTCTCGATTGGGTCCTCCTGTGAGACCATCGAGGAGGTGGTCAATCACCTGACCGCATCAGGTGAGAAAGTGGGGCTGGTCAAGGTGCGGCTCTTTCGGCCATTTGTTCAGGATGCCTTTTTTGCCGTGCTCCCCCCGTCTGCAAAGACCATCACCGTGCTCGACAGGACCAAGGAACCTGGGGGCCTGGGCGAACCCCTCTATCTGGACGTGTGCGCAGCGATGATGGAACGGGGAGAAAGCCGGAAAGTGGTCGGTGGCCGGTACGGGCTCGGCTCGAAGGAGTTTACGCCGTCGATGATCGAGGCGGTGTTTGACAATATGGCTACCGACCAGCCGAAGAACCATTTCACGGTCGGTATTATCGACGATGTGACCCATACTTCGCTTGAAGTCAGCGAATCGTCTCTTGACACGACGCCCGCCGGCACGGTGCAGTGCAAGTTCTGGGGTCTGGGTTCTGATGGCACCGTGGGCGCCAACAAGGCTGCCGTAAAGATCATCGGCGACAACACGGACCTGTTCGCGCAGGCCTATTTCTCTTATGACGCGAAGAAATCAGGTGGCCTGACGATTTCCCACCTGAGGTTCGGTCCGGCGCCTATCCAGTCCGTCTATCTCATCACGCAGCCGGATTTCGTTGCCTGCCACAATCCAGGCTATGTGGCCAAGTACGATGTTTTGGAAGGGATAAAACCGGGCGGTACGTTCCTGTTGAACTCATCCTGGAGTGTGGATGAGATGGAACGACAGCTTCCTGCGGCTATGCGTAGGGTGATCGCGCAGAAGGGCCTGAAGTTCTACAACATCGACGCAATCGCGCTTGCGCAGAAGGTCGGGCTGGGCAGACGCATCAACATGATCATGCAGGCTGCATTCTTCAAGCTCGCGAATATTCTTCCCTTCCAGGAAGCGGAAGCACTGCTCAAGGAAGCCATCAAGAAGACTTATCGCGAGAAGGGTGATCAGGTCATTCAGATGAATCTGGACGCCGTTGATCAGGCGATCCAGACACTTGAAGAGATCCAGTATCCCGAGTCCTGGAAAGACGCGGTCGCTGAGGCTGAGGTATCTGCCGATGAGCCCGAATTTATCAGGAAAGTCGTGCGCCCGATGATTGCGCAAAAAGGCGACCAGCTCCCCGTCAGCGCCTTCAGTCCGAACGGTCTGTTTCCACCGGCCACTTCCAAGTTTGAGAAACGGGGTATCGCCCTCGATGTGCCGGAGTGGATCGAAGACAACTGCATCATGTGCAATGAGTGTGCTTTTATTTGTCCGCACAGCGCGATACGTCCTGTTCTTACCACTGAAGAAGAGATGGCAGATGCACCTTCGTCATTCGTGACGCGCCCGGCCGAGGGGCCAACGCTCACTGGCCTCCACTTCCGCGTGCAGATCAATACGCTCGACTGTACGGGCTGCGGGAGCTGCATAGAGGTCTGTCCAGCCAACGTGAAAGCGCTGGTGCAGCAGCCGCGGGCATCACAGACGGCAGAGCAGGTGCCCAACTTCGATTTTGCCGCCACGGTGTCCTACAAGGACGACCTTCTGGATCGGGATACGGTCCGGGGGAGTCAGTTCCAGCAATCCCTGATGGAGTTTTCGGGCGCCTGTGCCGGTTGTGGTGAGACACCCTACGTGAAGGTGTTGACCCAGCTCTTCGGCGAACGGATGTTGGTTGCCAATGCCACCGGGTGCTCCTCGATTTGGGGTGCATCGGCGCCTTCTGTGCCTTATTGCGTGAACAAAGAAGGTCATGGGCCCGCGTGGGGGAACTCGCTTTTCGAGGATAACGCCGAGTATGGTTACGGGATGGCCATGGCGATCAAACACCGTCGGGCCAGGCTCGCCGGGCTGATCGGACAGGCCATGGAGACGGAACTGTCCGAAGGGCTCAAAGAGGCCATGCATGGCTGGTTGGCGGCAAAGGACGATGCCGATAAGTCCAAAGCGTTTGGCGACAAGATCAAGCGCATTCTGGATGATACGAAGAGGACGGAGCTCCTGGACCAGATTCACTCAATGTCAGATCTGTTGACGAAGAAATCGATCTGGATGGTTGGCGGCGACGGCTGGGCCTACGACATTGGGTTCGGTGGACTGGATCATGTCCTCGCCTCGGGTGAAGACATAAACGTGCTGGTGCTGGACACGGAGGTGTACTCAAACA
>CAMYOI010000557.1 GCA_947259955.1 uncultured Gammaproteobacteria bacterium | reverse complement strand
GAACGCGGTGATCATCCCGGGCCGGTTCACATCTTCTCAGCCATGGAAGCTTGCACCGCTTATCGCCCTTGGCATGACAAGAAAAAAGGTATCGCGTCAAAAAGCAGTTGGTTAACTGTAACCTACTGAATTAACAACAAAACACTTCCGCCTCAAAGTCCTTACCCTATCAATAATCCTTCCAATTTAATCGATTAACGATTAAATATTGGTTTGTGGTCTGAAATATCGGAATAAAGCGCCTTATATGCGGCGAAAAATGTTACAGTAAGGATCATGTGAACCTCACATAGTCCTTACAATAACAAGGCCAGAAATATGGTGCGTAAATCCGCTGTAGGTCGGCTGACGAAGCTTTTTTCTTCAGAGACCGTAGTCGATCTTCCTCGTATTGAAGCCGCCTTAGGCGGTGTATCCTCAATGACCGTATTTCGTTATCTTAAGAAGGTACCCTACCGGCGCAGTTACAATTACAACGGTCGGTATTATTGCCTCCACGAACCGGATCGCTACGACCAACTTGGGCTGTGGAGTTGGAAAGATATCCACTTTTCAGTGGATAACAGCCTGCGAAGTACCGTTAAGCGTTTGGTGTATACATCCGAAGCTGGAGCTACCCATCGCGAGCTTCATGACCAACTTCGTGTACGGGTACATAACACGCTGCTTGATCTGTTGCGAAAAGAAGAGATTGATCGGGAACGCTTCGCCCAAGTGTATATATATCTGCATACCGATCCTGGTCTGAAAAAGGAACAGCACCGGCAGCGACAAGCGTTAATTGCAGACCAAACCATTATCATGGCCGATGGTGAGATCGAGGTGAGCGATCAAGTGGTCATCCAGGTTTTGTTGACACTGCTTCACCATCCGGCCTCAACAGCGGCAGACGTAGTACGTTACCTACGGGGACATTCTCCACCCATTACCGCCATGCAAGTTCGTATTGTCTTTACCCGTTATGAGCTCGATAGCATCGGCAAAAAAGGGGGCGCCTTGAATTACTGAACTGGCTGCGCTGGCATGCGCAGCGTGCGGGTTGGTCGGCAGCGGAAATTGCTCGGGCCACGGCCGAGACCGGTGAGGCTCTTCCCTGCATCGAATTTGTTGCGGAAGCCGAAGAATGCCCGGTTTGCGCCAGCCCGGTGCAGGTCCAAAAAAGCAAAAGGCGTAAGATTTTCACTTTCCAGTCCGGGGTATTGAATGCCAAGGAGGTACGCAAGAAGTGTTCACGCAACGCCACCCATCCGATTATGTGCTCAGATGAACTCGCTCGTTTGGTCAAGCCCCACCAGCGTTACGCTTATGATCTGGTTGTTCATGTGGGGCTGGCCCGGTATTTATACGGCAAGCAACGTGAAGAGATCCGGGCCGAGTTGTACCAGCAACGGGGGGTTACGCTTTCCGACGGCAGCATTTCCAATCTGTGCGACCGTTTCCTCACCTATTTCGAGGCCCTGCACCTGGCACGGGTACCCGAGTTGCGCCACGCTATGCAGGGGGGTTATCCGCTGCACCTGGATGCCACCTGTGAGCACGGCAAGGGTGGCCTGTTCGTCTGCATGGACGGCTGGCGGGGCTGGGTATTAATGGCGACCCGTATCCCCTCGGAGCATGAGGATTATTTACGCCCGTTAGTGGAAAAGACGACCGCCCTCTTTGGCGATCCCATCGCCACGGTGCGGGATATGGGAGAGGGCATGGCCAAGGCCGTGGCGCCGTTGCGGGCACGGGGAGTTCCTGATTTTGTCTGCCACTATCATTTTCTGGGCGCCGTGGGCAAGAAGCTGTTCGAGAAGCCCTATCGAGTGCTGGGTAATCTCCTGCGCCAACACAAACTACAGGGCGATTTGCGGGCCTTGCTCCGGGATCTGCGCCAGTATCGGAGATCGAGTACCTTCTCAGGCCGTTTCGGACCAGGCCCGGTCCATGAGGATCTGCCGGCACTGCTGCTGTGGATCTTGGAAGGCGAGGGTAAGAAGGCCCTGCTCTATCCTTTCAGTTTGCCGTACCTCGAATTCCTGCAACGTTGCCAACAGGCCGTGCGTAAGGCCGAGTGCTGGGTGCCTTCCCCGAGAACTCCGGCGACCCGACGGGCCATCTCGCACCTCACCCGTCTCATCAATCGCATTGAACGCGACACGCGCTTTGCCACCGTGGAGACTCGGCTGGAAAAGGGCTGGCAGGCTTTCTGTGAGCTGCGCGATGTTCTGCAACTGACGAATGCGGAACTGCCCAATGGAGATACCCACCCTCATCAGGTAGAACTTCCCGCCTTGGAGGCCAGGCGGCTGGAAATGATTGAGGAGACTGCCAAGGGATATGAGGCTGAGCTACGCGAACGGACTGCAAACACCGGCAATGATGATTCCACCAACCCGTCACCTGCCCGCATCATCCTGAAGTACTTTAAACGCTATGGGAAACATCTATTCGGCCACCCCACACTTCGCGATGAGGACGGTACGATTTTGGCGGTAGTCGAGCGTACGGATAATGTGCCTGAGCATTACTTTGGCGCTGAAAAACGAAAACTGCGCCGTCGGCTCGGTCGTGCACACCTGGGTAGGGATCTGGAAGACCAACCGGCTCAGGCGGCGCTGATCGCCAATCTCCAACACCCGGAATACGTTCGGGTAGTCTGCGGTTCCCTGGATAATCTGGCCACGGCTTTTGCGGAACTCGATGAGCAGGCCCTTGAACAAACGACTCCGTTATCACGCAATAACCGGGACTCGGCATTGCTGCGCCGGGTGCGAATATTGGTGAAACATGAATCTAAGGACCAGGCCAGTGACGATAAAAGCGGTACAATCGATGCTGTTGCAACTGAAATCTGACGCGATACCTCGGGATGGGTTAGGATGTTTGGTATCAGACATCCACCCCACCCACCCCGAGGCCAACCTTCATGGGACACAACTTTAACTGTCGATCTGCCCAACAGCAACGTCACCTTGCCAAACGTGCTCAAAAAGTCGATGCCAACCATTTTTTCAATCTGCTCACCGACCCGCGGATGCTGGGAATGGTTGAGGCGCAGCTGCCGGAGCACCGGGAAC
>CAMYOI010000556.1 GCA_947259955.1 uncultured Gammaproteobacteria bacterium | reverse complement strand
GAAAGATCTTTATGAACGAGCAGGTTCTAGCAGCGATCGAGGCAGGCGCGTCCCAGGTTTTGGTTTTGGGCGCTGGATTTGACACGCTTTGCCTGCGGCTTGCGCCAAAGTTCCCACATGCACAGTTTTTCGAGGTGGATCATCCAGCGACATCCGCGGCCAAAGCGAAGGGCGTCGCACAGGAAGGTCAGCCGGAAAACATGGTTCTGTTGGCGGCCGACCTCAACGAAACTCGATTGTCCGTAGTCATGAAGGTGGCTGAGTCCTGGGACACGAGAGCTCAAACTATTGTCGTTGCGGAAGGACTCTTTATCTACCTGGAGAAAGAGGAAGTGCTTGAAGTATTCCGTGAGGTAGCAGTCAGTACAGGATCGGGCACGAGGGTTGTGTTCTCACATGGGATCACGGTCGAAGAACATCGATTCGCAAACGCATTGCTCCGTGTGACTGGAGAGCCGTGGCTATCATGGTGTGTGAGTGCAGACCTACCCGAGTACGTTGGCCCGGGTTGGTTGGTGATCGCAACGCGAGAACTGCGTACCAGGCGCGATATTGAAGGCTTCGCTGTCGCAGAGAAATGTTAGATCTTGGGCCTTAAGCCTATTCCTGCTCCTAAATCGACCGACTACAGCCCTTGTGGTCAAAAAACTCATGCGGCTACTTTTACGGTCTTCAGTGCACCGTCAGTGTTACGTAATGAGGGCCGTCTTCAAAGCGAAAGATTCGTGCACCAAGGCAGATCGCCGCGGGCCAGGTTGTTCGCTTTTTAGTTCCCGATGGATGGCGACGTAACGTCCAACCTTTTCGACGACGACGGGGTGCTCCGAAACTTCTCGGGCCCACTGTAGAGCGTTGTCGTCCCATAGATTCAGCAATTCTTGTGGTATCTCAAGCGCGTACTCAATCCATTCGAGGTTGCTACCGTGCCATATATCAAGTGGCTGGGGATTGCTGCCGACAAGAAATGGCACGAGATAAAGGTTCTCGAGCATTGTTTGGTACAGCTTGTTGAACGCTTCTTGCCTGCGGCCCGCGCGAAATAGTGTCAGCGCCCAGGTGAGATATTGGTACGGATCTCCGCCATCGCCGGGGTAGGCGTCTTCATACCAGTCGAATGAAGCCAGAGCGCCTTCGACATCGCCCATCAACATATAGAGTGGACCCAGCAAATACCGCTTCCCGTAGCCGTCTCCACCGTATCCTACTTCCAGTTCTCTTTTCAGGGCACGTTCGTAGCGGCGTATCCGCTCGCGGATACGGCCGCTTCCCGATGATAATATTTCAGCAGCCCACCCAAGCGTTCTTTACAGCCGACTGATCCGTCAACATGATTCATTGCACTCTTCCACGTCGGGAACAACAGAACATTGCCTTTACCCTGGTGATTCCGTTCAGTGTGATGATGCGCGACGTATTCCTGTAGCGCACGCCGCAGTGAAGCTTCGCCAAACAGAATCAGCTTCGATAAGCATTCGTCCTTGACCGATTTCACCCAGCGTTCGGCGTAGGCATTTAAATTCGGGCTGCGGGCGGGAAGCTTCAGTGGCTCTACCTGGCCCGATCTGACGATCGCGCGAAAGGAATCCGTATATTTCGCATCGCGGTCATGGATGAGATATCGGCGGCTCTCCAGATGAATAAAGAACAGCACGTAGTAGGTGACTAAGCCACGTAGTGTGAGCACTTCCACGGTGAAGAAATCAGTTCCCGCGAGAACCGCCATGCGGGCGTGGATGAACTCTTTCCATGTCGTGGTGCGCTTGCGTTCTGGGGCCGGCGGAATGCCGTAGCGACGCAGGATGTTTCCGACTGTCTCATCCGATACGGTATAGCCCAAATTAGTCAGCGGGCCGACGATTCGGTCGTAGCCCCAATCGTTATTTTCTTTGGCGATGCGCACCACCAGGTCCTCTATTTCACGATCAACACGGGGTCGACCAGGGTAACGGCGTGCTTTTGAACCGTCGAACTTCCGCGCGACCAGCCTTCGATACCAGCCCAGGATCGTGTCCGGTTTGGCGCTTTTCGCCACGTCCTTGAGCGCTTGGCGGCCGAGCCGGTGACCGATATCGGCGAGGTTCCTCTTCTCCGCGTCCGTCAGCAGTAACCGGCCTTTGATTTGGGTTCTTAGGATCCGGTTCTCGGTCACCAGATATTCATTGCGTAGCAGAAGTTCCTGGTCGACCGTCCCTGTGATGTAGGCCAAGATTCGAACCCACTCCATCAGCTTGCCCCCGTATTAGCGTTACCAAATTGGGATCGGGATCCTATGCGTAATCGGACGTCGGGCAAAATTGAGTAGAGCTTCCCCTCAGGCGAAAACCGTGGTTCATCAACACGTTGGAGTTTTTTGACCACAAGGGGTGAGTAGTTACCTTTTTTGTATGACAGAACCTCATAGTGGAGTGGACTCACTACACCAACAGATATCGAATCAAGTCAACACCGCCATACTGAGAGCGACTCTATTGTCGCGATATTTTTAAAGCCTTTATCTGTCGTCAATATTCCTAGCTCATGGCGTATGCATAATTGAGCTAGCAAAGCATCGATTGTGCCCACTTGTATTCCCTTTCGCCGGCATTTGTTGCGAAGCTCGGCGGCTTGAATATGATCGTCTCTGTCCGGTACCAGAAAGGGCAAAACCTTGAAATGGTGAATGATCTGCTGTTGGGCCTTTGGTTTTGTAAATCCTTGAAGCAATTCCTGCAAGATGAGCCCTGTACCGTATATGGCATCACCAACCTCTAGTACTCGTTTTAATTCTTGAACTTCCGGTATATCGGGAGGTATGTCGCGACGAAAAGCCAGCGACCAAACACTCATATCAACGAGCAGACTCACGACGAGATCGTTCGGCCTTGTAGTCGCAAGCAGAATTCCAATCGAGCTTGCCAAATAAATCTACGAGGTGTTTTTGTTCCCGACGAGCGATGAATTCTTGAAGAGCTTTATTAACCGCTGCTTTCTTAGTACGTTCCCCGCTCAGTTCCACAGTACGTTCAAGAAGTTTGGGGTCGATTGATAAATTGGTTGCCATTTGTGTGAACCTCCACACAACATTCTACACAAATTTCGACGTGTTAGTAAATTGGGAGATGTGTTTTATTGGAAACAACTCAAAATGACATGCGGGTGTGCATGGCGAATTAGTAATTTTGTCCGAAAAATAGATGCCTGAACAGCCTAGTCAGGTACGGTGATGCACCCCACTCTGCCGTCGAATGAAGAATCTACTTTTACTGTTAGTGCATCTCTTTAAGATTCTCGCGAAACTGGTTGGGTCTGGCGGCGTTAGAGCCGTTGTTGCCGAGAACCTGATACTCAAACATCAGTTGTTCATTATCAATCGATCTCGGCAACGCGCTGCAAATCTATCGGTCACCGATCGATTCATCTTCAGCTTGGGCACACTCTTCGTTCGAAGGAGCTGTATGGCTAGGGTGTCAGCGATCATTCGGCCATCGACACTACTAAAGTTCCATCAAATGTTAGTCCGTCGCAAGTACAGTCTATTTTTTTCTTCTCGAACACGATCGAAACCCGGTGTCCCGCCTAAATATTTATCCGTCTTGATTTTACTCTCTTTTTCAACTAACTCCAGCTAGTCTGGCATCCATGTTTAGATGGTTGGTAATTCTGTTCGGAACACTGCGTTCTTTAGTTCGTCCGCACCACGAGCTGGTACTTGAGAATTTGGCACTACGTCAGCAACTCGCGGTGTTGAAACAGCGGGTACTAATGAAATGATTCGGGCCACTTTCGAGACGTGTGATACACACTAAGAATCTCCACTTCCTTCTTCTTAATGCGATACGCCATTATGTAGGGGATATCGTGAATGACAAGTTCGTATGTACCGCGAACACAACCGATTCGTCCTATTTTGGGATATGCCTCAAGCTGGCTGACTGCACTTCGAATTCGTAGTGCTACAGCAAACGCCGCCCGCGGATTGTCTATAGCGATATAGTCTTGGATACTTTCCAATTGCATGGGCTGCGGGCGCGGTCCAACGAACGCGCATTCTTACGCGTCTTGATATTTATTGAATATCCGCTCCATTGCTTTATCGCTGACGAACCGACCTTTGTCTGCTGCCTTAATACCTACTTTAACGCGTTCGTTTTGCCAAGCGTGCAATTCCAAGAGTTGGTCGATCGCTTGATTCACCAGGTAATTACGTGATCGCTCCATCTGTTTGGCCAGCTTGTCTAGCTGCCCGACCTTCTTGCTGTCCGCTCGGACACTAAATGCTTCTGTACTCATCGATATGAAACTTATTGACGCGTAAGTACTCATCATTTGCATGATATTGGGTGGTTCTGTCAACTTGAGCGGGATTCGGGCAAACTGGTTGGATGAATAAGAAACGACTGTACCATGGGTATCGATTCACCCAAGATATTATCAGTCATACAGTCTGGCTCTATCATAGATTTAGCCTGAGCTTAAGAGATGTCGAAGAACTACTGGCGGAACGAGGAATCATTGTCACCTATGAATCCATCCGGAAATGGTGCAACCACTTCGGACCAGAATACGCCCGGACCTTGAAGAAGCGAAGCGGTCGCCTGGGTGACGATGGGTACCGTGATGAGGTGTTTATCAAGATTCAAGGGGAACTTCACTACCTCTGACGAGCTGTAGACCAGGATGGCGATACCATTGATATTCTGGTTCAGAAACGGCGCAACAAACAGGCTGCGAAGCGTTTCTTTCGTAAACTATTGAATGGCCAATGTGCATCTCCAAGACGAATGATAACCGACAAACTGAAGAGCTATTCTGCCGCGCACCAGGAAGTGATGCCGTCGGTTATACACAGTACTGAACAATACGAAAACAATCGGGCTGAGGTATCCCGCGAACCCACTCGCCAGCGCGAGCGACAGATGCGTCGGTTCAAATCGATGAAGCAAGCGCAACGCATTCTCACAGTTCATGGATCAGTTAGAAACCTGTTCAGACTGGGCCGGCATTTGATCTGTGCAGCTCATTATCGCGAGTTTCGTTCAAGGGCATTTTCTAAATGGCAGCAGGTGACGTGTGTATAGAATTGGATGATTTGTCTCCAAACCAGGGCGAATTCGTCCGAATGTCAGCAAGTTGACAATACGCTATATTAACGTAGGGGCAAAAATGGTATAATTTCTATACCATGTTTTCTTTCGAGTTTGACGAAGCTAAAAGCAAATCCAACTCATTAAAACATGGCATCGATTCTATCGAGGCGCAGTTACTTTGGTTAGATCCTGATCTACTGGAAGTACCCGCCAAAACTCTAGACGAACCACGTTATCTAATAATTGGCAAAATCCTCGATAAACATTGGTCAGCGGTTGTTGCTTACCGCGACGAAAACATTCGCATTATTTCGGTAAGAAAGTCTCGCGTTGAGGAAATAGAGTTATATGAAAGCTAAAAAATTTGATCGTGACTTCGACAGCGGCAAAGACATTACTGGTTCGATCGATCTTTCAAAAATTCAGCGGCCAAATCAAAAACAGAAAAGAGTGAACGTAGACTTCCCTACGTGGATGATTGAATCTTTAGACAAAGAGGCATCCAGGCTAGGAGTCACGCGGCAATCGATAATAAAGGTCTGGTTGGCCGAACGACTTGAGCAATCGGCCCACTAACGAATAAGGGTAGATTGTGAGAGCGAAGCGAGCCACGATCTTATCCAGTTGTTGAACGAGCCCGTTATAAGCGGTGGGGACTGTATATAGGGAAAGATCTTTTTTCGAACCCGGGCGATCGACGCGCGCAGAGGATGGGCGCTTTATTTCGGGCGAACGGA
>CAMYOI010000555.1 GCA_947259955.1 uncultured Gammaproteobacteria bacterium | reverse complement strand
TCTCTAGTAACGCCTGCGGGCATCCTCTCCGGTATCATCCCTGTGCAGATGATGCAGGCATTTGAACACTGTTTGGAGATGCGATGGAAACCATGAAATGGTTAGTTATCACATTAACAAGCGTCTTAATTATTGGCTGTGCAGCAACCTTACAGGAACCAGTAGTTGAAAGACACGAGACAATTGATAAATACCGATTTGTAGTGATTCCAGCAACGAGTAATCTAAGATCAAGCACAGGAGGCGTTTTTACTGGTCAGTATGGAGTGTATGGCACATCAACCAGTAAACAGGTTAACCCGAGCGCGGTGATTGAAGGACTATTATTAAAAAAGGGATTAACTAGCGTAACTGAAATTGGGCCTGAAATAATAGATGAGACGTTGATAGTTAAGTATGGCGAAAGTGGCAGACGGGATGTAGCTGGAGGGCTTGGGGGCTACACGTTAGAAGTGACAATCGTTTTCCTCTCTGCAAAAACAAAAAAGACTATATATTCTTGTACAGCGGAGGGTCAGGGATCGACTGAGGCCGATGATATTAGACAAGCAATATCTCGTTGTTTAGCGGGGCTTTAGTCAAATGAAAATTAACCGCTGTTCAGAAGTAATGACAGCGTTATTTTTAGTTTTTTTTATACATGGTTGCGCAAGTACGGGTTTTCTTATGGCGCAGCCAGAAGTCACAATGTTTGGCGAAGCGGGTACACCAAAACCATCGACGGTACATGTAGATACATTCTATACAGAACCACCAGATAGAGAGTACGACGAAATAGCGCAAATATCAGTGGGTGGCACTGACGATAATTGGAACATGGAGCAGATTAAAATTAAAGCGCGGGAACTTGGAGCCGACGGTGTCATAATAATCGGGCGTGTTGGCTCGTACGGTTATGGTACGGCTACTGGTACGAGCACCGGATCATTTGGAACAACTGGGGGCATAGGCGTTGGGGCAGGCTATGGCCTTGTTGCGATCGCCATTATTTACAAATGATTGTTGTGCCTAACAAGGCGCACAGCTTGGGTCACGTTTACCCCAATCCAAGAAATCGCCGCTCCTGCGGGCTGTCCTCCGCAAAAACCCTATCTGCGCCGGTCTTGACGGTTTCATCACACCGCGATCATCATAGATAATCGGCAGCATGAAGTTCGAGATACGGTATGCGGCGATTTCCGGCAAAATGGCCTTGGTAGCGATCTGTAAGTTGTTCCTTGATCTAGTTCGGTACGTTTGTCTGGGATTGCGCTCTGACAAGATGCTCGCGGCCGAAAATCTCTGCCTAAAAAAACAACTCGCCCTATATCAAGAACGTCAAGTCAAACCGCGCCGAATCGATGCGGCAACAAGGATAACGTTGGTATTGCTGTCGAAGCGCTTCCATTGGCGACCGTCACTCGTGATTGTCCAACCCGCCACACTGGTGCATTGGCATCGACAAGGTTTCCGTCTTTTCTGGCGATGGAAGTCCCGGCCTGGCCGGCCCCGGATACCGATCGAGCTTAGACGGTTGATCCGCGAAATGGCCTTGGATAACGTGAGTTGGGGTGAGGAGCGAATAGCGAATGAACTGCTGCTGAAACTAGGCATCTGTGTCTCTCCGCGAACCGTTCGAAAGTACATGCCAAAACTCCGTGGGAGCGGTCCTCGCGGTGATCAACGCTGGCGTACCTTCGTGCGTAACCATGCTTCCGCTATTGTTGCCTGTGATTTCTGCATTGCGGTCACGGCAACATTTTGACTTTTCTACGTTTTGGTGGTCATCGAACACGGTTCACGCCGCCTACTTCATTGTAATGTCACAGAATACCCAACCGCCAAGTGGACATTGCAGCAACTACGCGAGGCGATCCCTTGCGAACATCTATATCGTTTTCTAATCCATGACAACGACAACATTTTCTCAACGGAACTCGATACATCCATTACGCGTCTAGGAATCAACGTAATCGAGACGCCGTATCGTAGTCCACAGGCGAATTCGATCTGTGAACGGGTAATCGGTTCAATGAGACAGGAATGTCTTGATTATATGATTCCGCTTAACGAAACCCATCTTAGAAAGATCGTAATAGAATGGGTCAGCCACTATAACCTGTCGAGACCCCATTCAGCGCTAGGTCCAAGCGTACCTGATCCACCGCCTGGCATCCCCATGTCGATCGGGCATGATCGCCACCAAATTGCGGATAAACTCAAAGTGATCTCCAAGCCAATACTTGGTGGACTCCATCATGAGTACGCGCTCGCGCCAGATTAGTGCGACAACATTTTTGCGGAGCACAGGCGGGGTTTTCTTATGAACGCGCGATGCGATAAATCGTAATAGATATTCACATGGAGATTTGGTCAATTCGCTCCGCACCGAGATTATGGTATAATGCTATACATGTATAGCAACGCGAACGTATTCGTATGTTAGCCATCAGATTACCCGAAGAAATCGAAAAACGCCTCGAACGACTTGCGAAGAAAACCGGCCGCACAAAGACGTTTTACGCACGTGAAGCCATCCTAGAGCATATCGAGGATCTGGAAGATACGTATCTCTCCGCTAGCCGACTAAAACGTACTGCGAAACGCTGGACTCAGGAGGAACTGGAGCGAGAGCTTGACCTGGACGGTTGAATGGGATGACCGCGCCCGGCTTGATTTACGGCGTCTGGACCACAAAGCGCAACGCGAGATCCTGCGCTTTTTTCGGGAACGAATAATGACTGACGAAGACCCTCGACGATTTGGTCGACCGTTACGTCACGAGCTACGTGGGCTTTGGCGTTATCGCGTCGGACCCTATCGTATGGCTTGCCGAATCGAGGATGAACGCGTCGTTGTCTTAGTGCTGGCGGTTGGACACCGCAGTACCATCTACCGTTGATAAAGTTCTGTGAGGTGCCCGAATTTGTTCAAATTCGATACTTGACCCGTGTGATGCAGTTTAGTAGCAATCTTGCGAGCACGGACTGTCTTCATCACGAAGCTATTCGAAGAGTAAAGATTACAGTAACAAAGTTGAGGCTCAAGACATTAAGCGGCTGCGTTTCGCGGTTTGATGCGTTT
>CAMYOI010000554.1 GCA_947259955.1 uncultured Gammaproteobacteria bacterium | reverse complement strand
CCGACGGGGGGATCTCATCAGAGTCCGCGTCAAGGAACCGTTCTCTCAGCACATCGACTGCTGCGCGGGTGTTTCCACTTTCAGCCTCGATAAAGGCCAAAAGCGCCCAGCCGCCAACCCATTTGGGGTGCTGCTCAATGAGTTCGCGAATTTCCGTAGCGAATTGCCGCAGCGCCTCGCGGTCATGGTAAAGCGGCCGCGCGAGCGTGAGATATCCGTCCACCCCATACTGGTTGTAACTGGCTGACGTGACGCTGAGTCGCTGCCATCCAGGCTGTTCAAAATCGGTTGGTAGTAACACACAACGAAGGTAAAAGACCGGATCCGGCACACTATTCCACCGGATACTCCTCAGGATTAAATTGGAAGTGGCAGTCCAATCGTCACTGTATGGGGGGTTGTTGAATATTCGCTTGAGCAGTTCGTAGCCTGCAGCTCGCGTCTCTTGTTTCGTCCGGCATGCCCTCACCAGTCTGTCGAGCCCATTATGATGCCCCATTCTGTGCACCCTGGCTTGATCGAAGAAGTTGGCAAGCTCTGTGAGCCGGCCTGCTTTTTTGAAGACTTGCACGTGCTTGTAAGCGGAAGAGGAAGAGGAATTAAACAGATTGGGATCGGACCGGTAGGCGGACAGGTAGGCGTCGGTCGCTGCCGCCCAGTCATCCTTCTCAGCGAGACTGTTGGCCAAAGCCAGGGAATCCTGTCCGTCATCCACTGGCAGATCCGAGCGAATCCACTTGGCCAACTCCAGATTGCCGCTCTCTTCAGCGTCTTGGGCCAGTTTCTCGCGCGAGTGGGGGCTGCGTTCTAAAATCTTTCTGAGTTCATCTTTGGTGGTCTCTTGATTGTCAGGTCTCCGTGACAACATGTCTGGTTTGGCCGGAGGCAAGTCGCGATTATTTGCGAGCGTCTTCGAACCAATTTTCTCGCCATCCTTGCTCACCACCACTTTGCCGGCCAGAAGCTCCACCTTGAACGCGATCTTGTCGCCACGGCGAATCTGGAAGCGGTCCGTCTCGAATTCAAAATCGGAATCGCCCTCGCGGACGACAAGTGATTGCTCGCCGGCGCGGATTGTGAGCGGTTTCTTGTTACCTTCCTTCATGGTGATCGTTTGGTCGCTGATCGCTACTTTCAGCGAGGGATCGGTCACCTCGACCCGTACGACGCCATTGTCGGTTTGGATGTAGTACACAACGGCGGCGACCAGCGCCAGGAAGAAACTAGCGAGGGCAACGGCCGTCAATGGTCTTCGTGAATTGACCTCATCTTGTGATTGTGCGGTGCGCGAAACGACAAAGGACACGTCATCTGTGACGTCCACATCAGCGGACGGCATGTCGAGACTGGTCCGGCACGCCTCGGCAAGTGCAACCAGGTCCGCATCCGATGCAAATCGCTCGAGCTCGCCAGCAACGTCGATTGCCGCCTGCGGGCGATCGTCTGGATTCTTGGCGAGCATTTTCAGCAACAGCGCACAAAGTTCTTCTGTCACATCGTTTCTGAGCGTAGCGATGTCCAGGGGCGGATTGTGCAACACCGCCTGAATGCGTTCCGGTGTTCCCTCCGATCGATCTCCACACGGCGTTCGTCCAGTGAGCAGTTGAAAAAGCGTGGCGCCTAGCGCGTAAATGTCTGCTTTGCCGTCGACCTGTGGGCTGGCGGTAATCTGTTCTGGAGCCATGTAGTCCAGCGTGCCCATGATCTGCCCGACGGAGGTCAAGCGGTCGGTAACGACGACGTTTGCGGTCGATTCAAATTCTGAGTTGTTCAGTCCCGCCAAACCGAGGTCAAGCAGCTTCACGCTTCCATCGATCGCGAGCATGACGTTGGACGGTTTGACATCGCGATGAACGAGTCCGTTGTCGTGTGCATGCTGAAGTCCGATTGCCGCCTGTCGCACAATTTCACAGGCATCGGCCACACTGAGTGGTCCTCGGTCATGAATGATCCGAGCGAGGTCAGCTCCTTGGACCAGTTCCATGACGAGGAAGTGCTGGCCATCGATGGTGCCTGCGTCGGACGCGCTAACGACGTTCGGGTGATTGACTTGTCCAACGGCACGCATCTCCTGTCGGAATCGGGCCACAGATTGCTTGGACCGCAATTTGTCGCTCGGCAGGATCTTGAGGGCGACGTGCTTTGCCAAGTGGACATGGAACGCCTGATAAACCGTGCCCATTCCCCCTTCGCCGATTTTCTTCACAAGGCGATAATCGCGAAGCCGCTTGCCCGTTTCGGGATGCTCGTCGACATCGGACACGGCGGTCGTATCAGCCTGGCTGAACCGGGCGGTGTTCCGCAATTGCTCAAACTCTGGTTCTTGGAGAAGGCTTTCGGTGCGGACAAATTCGCACACCTCATTCATAACATCGTTTTGCTCGCTCTCCATTGTCGCCAGGACGTGATCGCAACTCGAGCAACCTTCGATGTGGTCCAAGATTTTCTCAGAGTCGGTTTCGTTCACCGATCCTTCGAGGTACTCGCGAAGCCGGTTTTGAGAAGGACATGTCAGTTTCATGGCGTCATTCCAGAAAGCTGTGTTATTCGATTCAACTATAGGAACAACACAGCAGCGCCACACCTAAGAGCGAGAGTCGGCTTCTATCCGGGGATTCGATCGCCGTAACCAGCTAAGCAGTCAGCATTTAAGGATTACGAAAAATCTCCCAGATCGCGTCGCAATCGTTGAATGACGCGATACTTTGCCTGACGAACGGTGCCGGGCCGCATCTCGAGTTGCTTGGCGACTTCAACTGCGGAAATCCCTTCCACTACGACCAGCCAGAAGCACTTCCAGGTGCGTTCGTCAAAGCTGGCGCGGGCGGCGTCGAGAGCCGACTGCATTGATGAATCGCGGGAAGCAGATGAAATACCAGACAGCGATTCCTCGTCGACCGAATCGGGCTCTTGCAGCAGCCGCAGCTGAATGGACGTGCCGCCTCGCGGTCGTGGTCCACGAAGTGTGCGGGCCAGGTAATTGCGGATCAGATTTCGAGTGATGGTGAAGAGCCAACCTCGAAAACTGCCGTCACCGTCACGTTGAGTGAAGCTCGATATGGATCGGCTTACCGC
>CAMYOI010000553.1 GCA_947259955.1 uncultured Gammaproteobacteria bacterium | reverse complement strand
GGGTGCGTCAGGATCGACATCAACGAGATCGCCCAACACGTCGTCCGGTATGGTCGTCGGGTCCGCCAACTGGGAAATGTTCGGCAACCGGATGCTGGAAGCACTGAGGCGCTCAACGGCCCGCTCGAAAGCCGCGCCGTCGACGATCTCGCGTTCGAGTTCTGTTGTCATGAATCAGATTCTCCGAAAAATTTGGTTAGCCAGGCACGACACCATCATCATCGGCCCGTGCGGCCGTCTCCACGAATTTCAACATCCGTTTCTCGGCAAGCCCGAGAACATCATCATCCGTATTGCGAAGATCTAATGTAACATGTTCAACTCCGACCCTTGCATCCAATACCGTATCAGGCCGCGCCCCTTGCGGCCATCCCCGGTCAACGGCATACGAAACACACTCCCCGTCAAGTCCAATACTCCATTTTAGTTCGCGTAAAATCGGTCCCTGACAACCTATATGGTGCGGTCCAGTGCTCGGTAGTTGGTTGCCGCACTAATATGGTTCACAGAGACGTTCGAAGAGTCATCGAGATCGGCGAATGATGCGTCGCCGCACCGACAACGAACTCTCGAGGACGGGTCGCCGTCTCGGACGCCACATAATGGCAAGTGTTGACAGTCGCAGCGGCGAACGATGCAACCAGGCTGGGTATTATATTCCGCCTACTGAGGGTAAACGGCCATCCGATCTGCGAGGCGGTGCGTAAATATTATCGCACCGCACCAAGCCGGACAAGCGGATTCGACTTTGTAGTTTAATTCAAAATACCGCGGCGAACGTATGATTATTCGCGACTATAGTGCGTGTTGTGTCTATTACAAACCCCATGCCTTGTTGATGCCTGGGCTGTGAGCTACATCGCGCAAGGCGGATATACGCCTTTCTTCCTCCAGTGCATAGCGCTTCAAATCTCGAACCGCTTTCCTTAGACCACGTGACATGCGCAGTTTACGAGGAGAATGATCTGTCGTGTTTAATAATCTATACATACGGATCCTCCAAGTGGATATTTTGTATTCGTCATATAGTTTTAGCAGCCTATCTAAATTGTTTTTAGGTCGCACATCAGGATTAATGCACCATTGATCCGACCGTTTGCTAATAGATAGAAAGTTTTATTGAGAAGGCCCACTTGGCATGGCTGTTTGTTGAGCTGTCTTTTGCACAAATTTTCAATAAGGCAAAAAGCTGATATACGAAAGCCGCGTACTAACGCTTTGCAAGCGTTTTGAAAAGAACTAGTGTACCCCGTCGCAAATTCTGTGCCATTCAGCGAAGCGACAAGCATCCGAATTCAAGGCGCATTTGCGAAGCACTAGCGAGCTAATGGCAGCGGATGCAACGCCGAAAGCGGGTGTTTGTCGCCTGCTAATCTGCAATCGACTATGTGGCCGGCACCACCGGGACCGGGCCGTCCAACAAAGATATAATCTAGGCGACGGTCGGGTTCGAATTCGACAATCGCGTAAGGGTTGCGGTTATCCCAGGTTAGGCCGCTTCCGTCTCCACCGGCGACAGCCCACGCATCATGAAACACTAGACCTTCGACAGGACAATTAGTCAACCCGGTGAGCATTCTTATCTCATCCGAGCTTGGTTCTGAATTGAAATCGCCGCACACGATTGGCGGATATGTCCAAGGCTTTTTCTGGTCTACGAAGCGAGCCAGGTCTGTCACCTGGCGTTGTCGAGTATTGCTTTGTTCGTATTTCCAATTTAGGTGGGTACTGAATACCGGTATGCGTCCGCGGGGACCATCCATCTCAGCGAAAAGAGCGAGTCTTCCCTCTCCGGTCTCTTTTTCTCCGAAGAGCATGCTGGAGTCATTGTTGACAATCGGCCAGCGTGACACCAGTGCATTACCAAACTCGAATCCTCGGATGTCCATACTGGATGCGAATACATATTGGTATCCAAGACGATCCGCGACTTTTTCAGCGTAATTGGTTGCGTCGTCACCCCACACCTCTTGTAGTGCGATGATATCCGGATCCAAATCAGCGATAGATGGTCGGTCTATGTGCAGGCTGATGAAAAACTAAATTGAAAACAAGTCGATGGATAGCTTTTGGAACGCCCCGTTCATACTTCGGACCACAAGTCTTTACCCAACTTCACTCCGGTTTCGATTCCTTTATACCTTCCCGTTTCGGTCTTGATTTCTTTGTAGCCAAGTGTCTGGTAAAATTTCCTCGCGCTCGAATTATTAAGTCTTGCCTCCAAATAAATAACGCCGATTCCGGCTATCAAAGCAGTTTTTTCTATCCATTTCATAAGCGCTGTACCCACTCCTTTCCGACGGCTCTCTTTATTGACCGCGAGAAGAACTATGTGAGCCTCATCGGCTTTATATTTAACTATGCCAAACCCAATCACGCGACTGGAATCTTGAGCCACCGCAACATTGGCATCTTTGTCTCTTACATTATCTGCGACGCGTTTTTCGGTCCAACTCCAACCCAGGCCGACTTCAATGTAATTCCTGGACATCTCGGCAATCTGCCGGGCATCCCGCTCAGACGCCAATCGTATCGCATAGTTACCGTTCAATTTTAGCTCAATAAATTCGGGCCGGAGAGGTCTGACCAAAGAGACTTACGAACGCTGCACGTGGATCACGTGTTACCAGCCGTCGGCCGCCCGAAAGCTGACCGTAAAGTGTAATACTCCATGTCAGTTCATGTAATACAGATTCCTGACATTCTATGTAGTACGGTCCAGGCCTCGCTGAACTTGGGCTTCATTCGATCCATAGCTACGGCTATGCATCTCACTCCAGACGGGCGGCGATGACGCACCGTCGACCCGTGCGGGGTGGGAACTGGGAGAGAAACAAGAAAACCCGCTTCGCCAATCCTCTGCATAAATTGAAAGAATTTTTCGATTACCGCACCTTTCCGGGTGAACAGGGCTTGCCGCCGCTCAAGATTTTGCCAAAAATAGTAATTCACCATGCACCGGATCACGGAAATGATAGAAATTGACTGAACTTCAGATTGCATTGATATTTATCGGGCTCGCCGTGGCAGCCCTGATCGTCGTGCCGCAGCTCATCATGCTACGGACGATTCCCAAGGTCATCGCGA
>CAMYOI010000552.1 GCA_947259955.1 uncultured Gammaproteobacteria bacterium | reverse complement strand
GGCAGCGTCGTCGACTCGATAGGGCCGGACGACGAGGCGATCATCGTGCTGAATCAAAGCCCGTTCTATGCGGAAAGCGGCGGTCAGGTCGGCGATGCCGGCCTGTTGCAAGCCGGTGACGCCGTATTCGAGGTTCGCGACACCCAAAAGCTTGGAAACGGGGTCATTGGACATTTTGGTCGTCTGATTAGCGGAAAAAATCTGGCGGTCAATGACCAGGTCACCACGGAAGTGGAATCCCTGACCCGAGAAAAAACCATGCGGAACCATTCGGCGACTCACTTGCTGCACGCGGCCTTGAAAGCGGTTCTCGGGCGGCATGTGGAACAGAAGGGTTCGTTAGTCGAGGCCGATCGGCTTCGATTCGACTTTTCGCATCCAAATCCGGTGACTGATGCTGAGCTGGTGGAAATAGAGGATCTGATCAATCAGCAGATCAGGGCCAATAATCCAGTCGAAACCCGCGCAATGGCGCTGGAAGAAGCCAAAAAGGCGGGCGCCGAGGCCTTGTTCGGCGAAAAATATGATGACGAGGTGCGTGTCGTCCAGATGGGTGAGTTTTCACTCGAGCTGTGCGGCGGAACGCACGTGTCACGTACCGGCGATATCGGGCCGCTTTTTATAGTCAGTGAAGCCGGTATCGCCGCCGGCGTGCGGCGTATCGAAGCCGTCACGGGCATTGCCGCTGTCCAGTACGTGCGCAACCAGATGCACATCCTCGATGAGGTCGCAGGCCTGGTAAAGGCCACCCGTGGGGATTTGGGCGCCAGGGTAGAGCAGTTGTTGAACCGTGTGAAGCAGCTGGAAAAAGACAGGACCCGTCTGCAGGGGCAGCTGGCGGCCGGCGGTGGCCAGGACCTTGCGGAACAGGCGGAGGAGGTCCTGGGCATCAAGGTCTTGGCAGCGCGACTGGACGGCGCGGATACAAAAACCATTCGGAATACCATCGACCGACTGCGTGACCAACTCGGAGAATCGGTGGTCGTGCTGGGCAGCCGCAACGGAGACAAGTCAAAGCTGATCGCGGGAGTGAGCCGGGGAGCGACTGCACGAGTTCACGCCGGTAAGCTGATCAATGACCTGGTGAGTCTGGCCGGAGGCCGCGGCGGGGGTCGTCCGGATATGGCGGAAGGCGGTGTACCCGAGGACAAGATCGAGTCATGTCTCGCACGGGTCGCCGATAAAGTCAGGGCCCATATCAGCGGGTCATGATTTCATTCGTTTGCTTTTACACCCAACCTAGGCCCCCAACCGCATGGCGCTGGTAGTTGAAAAATACGGCGGTACATCCGTAGGCGACGCCGACAGGATCAACGCCGTCGCCGACCGGATCGTCGCCGCAAGAGGGCGCGGCGACGATCTCGTTGTCGTCGTTTCCGCAATGAGCGGAGAGACCAACCGGCTAACAAGTCTTGCTCACGAAGTGAGCGATCTGCCGCCCGCGCGGGAGCTGGATGTGTTGCTATCGACCGGTGAGCAGGTAACTATTGCACTGTTATCGATGGCGCTCAATGCGAAAGGCTGCAAAGCGAGATCCTACACCGGAAGCCAGGTCAGGATCCGAACCGACAGCGTCCACGGTAAGGCGAGGATAGTGGACATCGACGATGCCCGGGTGCGTTCCGATCTGGCCGATGGATATACGGTGGTTGTGGCGGGATTTCAGGGGGTCGATGAACACCAGAATATCACCACGCTTGGCCGTGGCGGATCGGATACCACGGCGGTCGCCATGGCCGCGGCCATGGGGGCCGATGAGTGCCGAATTTATAGCGACGTGGACGGCGTTTACACGGCAGATCCACGGGTGGTCCCGGATGCCCGTCGGTTGGATCGGATAACGGTGGAGGAAATGCTGGAACTTGCAAGTTCTGGCACCAAGGTGCTGCAAATCCGCTCTGTGGAATTTGCCGGAAAGTACCGTGTACCGCTGCGGGTATTGTCCTCATTCGAGGAGGGTCCCGGTACATTGATTACATACGAGGAATCGTCCATGGAAAAGCCTATGATTTCGGGTATCGCCTACCACAGCGATGAAGCCAAACTCACTATCCGCGGCGTACCTGACGAACCAGGGGTGGCGTACCAGATCCTGGGCCCCATATCCGATGCGCACATCAATGTGGATATCATACTCCAGAACGTGAGTGCGGAGGACGGCACCGCGAATGTCACTTTTACAGTACATAAAAACGACTACCAGAAGGCACTCGCAATATTGCACGAAACTGCCGAGCGTCTTGGTGCAACCGAGGTAGTCGGCGACGACAAGATTGCCAAGGTCGCCGTGGTCGGTGTTGGAATGCGATCCCATGCAGGCATTGCCAGCAAAATGTTCGGCAGCCTTGCCGCCGAGGGTATCAATATCCAGATGATCAGCACTTCGGAAATCAAGATCTCGGTAGTTGTGGAAGACAAATATATGGAACTTGCGGTCCGCACGCTGCACAAGGCATTCGGCCTGGACAGCGCGTGAATCGACGTACCGGTAGTCCGGCAATCGATGTTTCAAGCGGCGCAGATTGACGTTAATATTTGACGTGCGTGGAAACATCGGTGTTGTATAATTCGTTCGCTTGGACCGCGCGGGAAGATCCCGTTTAATTGATAGCTTTATAGGACTAGGAGACAAGTAGAGATGCTTATTTTGACCCGCCGCATTGGGGAAACCCTGAATATTGGAGACGATGTTCAAGTCACGGTGCTTGGCATCAAGGGAAACCAGGTACGGATCGGAATCAACGCCCCGAAGGATATCCCGGTTCACAGAGAGGAGATTTACGAAAGGATCAAGCAGGAAGAGCGAGCGAACGATTCTCCCCCCGCGGCGGTGGTCGATAACGCGGAATAACAAGCATCTCGAGTACACGGAGAGATGGCCGAGCGGCTGAAGGCGCTCCCCTGCTAAGGGAGTATGGGTATAAAACGCCCATCGAGGGTTCGAATCCCTCTCTCTCCGCCAACTTTTCAACTCAATAATTATGGAATGCGCCCGTAGCTCAGTTGGATAGAGTACCTGGCTACGAACCAGGTGGTCGGCGGTTCGAATCCGTCCGGGCGCGCCATTTCAATATATAAATCAACTAGTTAGAGCAGC
>CAMYOI010000551.1 GCA_947259955.1 uncultured Gammaproteobacteria bacterium | reverse complement strand
CTACGCCCACACCGATTCGCAGCCCGGTAAATGAACCCGGCCCCCGGCTAAATGCGATGGCGTCACACTGATTCAAACTCGTTCCACTCTCCGCAAGCACCTGATCAACCATTGTCAGGATCAGGCTTGAGTGTCGGTTCGATGCGATCTCCAAAACCTCGACGGCCTGGCCATCAAGCCAAATGGCCGCTGAACAGGCCTGCGTGGAGGTATCTAGGGCGAGCAGTTTCACTCCCCGGCTCCACTCGATTCATCGAAAAACCGCCGGACCTCTTCGATGTCCCGGGTCGCCGGAATATCCGGAATGCTGTTCAGGAACACCTTGCCGTAACCTTTGCTTAGCAATCGAGGATCGCACAACATCAGGATGCCGACGTCATTTCGGTCCCGGATGAGCCTGCCGACCCCCTGCTTCAGCGCGATCACGGCATGCGGCAGCTGATGGTCCAAGAAAGGCCTACCCCCCTCGGATTCGATGGCTTCCAGTCTGGCGCGCAAAACCGGATCCGTGGGAGAAGCAAATGGCAACTTGTCGATGATGACGCAGGACAAGGCCGGGCCCCGGACATCCACTCCTTCCCAAAAACTCGACGTTCCCAGGAGTACCGCACCCGGTGTCGTTCGGAACTGGTGTAGAAGCTCGGTTCGGGGTTTTTGACCCTGCACCAACAAATGGTAGCGCGAACATTCTGTCAGTACGTCGCGGGCTTCTCGCAGCGCGCTATGGCTGGTGAATAAAAAGAATGTACGTCCTCTCACGATCTCCAAAACTGGCAGCGCCTTCATGACAACCTCTCTCACATACCCGGGTTGTCGTGGATCGCGCAATCCACGAGGGATGTACAACCGCGCCTGTGCTCGATAGTCGAACGGGCTGTCCAGGCTGAACGATTCCGCGGCATCGATCCCAAGCTGGGCACAGAAATAGGAAAAATCACCTTTGACCGAAAGCGTCGCCGAGGTATAGAACCAGGCTTTGCCACGGTCATGAAGATACGGCCTGAGTGATTCACCGAGTTGCAGGGGTGTTTCATGCAACCTGAACCATTGCCGTCCGGTTTCCATCCACCGCACGTATCGCGAGCCGGACGATTCCGAAAATCTGCTCAATCGCTCCGCGCAGATCAGGGCACGCTGCCAGCAGCGGGTCATTCCCTCGCCGGCCGGCGCGGCAAGTTCAAGGATATCGCCAAGGTCGCAGATCCTGGTCAACAGCAGGTGCAGACGTTCAATGATGTCGGCATCGCTGCCAAACGCATCCCATCCCTGTCGTTCGTTAGAGGTCCCCACACGCCCGGCGAGTTTTTCGAGCACTGATTGAACGCTTTGCACCGATTCCAAGAGTCCGCGCACCTGGCTCTGCTCGCGCATCTCTTCTTTAGTGATATCACGGCACAGTTCCCGAATCTGATTGGAACTCACGGAAATTCCGAGGAAATTCGTCGCCACCTCAGCGAGTTGGTGTGCTTCATCGAAGATTACCGCATCGGCACCCGGCAATATCTGACCAAAGCCATCTTCTCTCAGCACGAGGTCTGCACAAAAAAGATGATGGTTTATTACCAGAATATCCGCAGCAAGCGCCGCCCGACGCGCCCTGTTGACATAGCAATCGTCGTATTGCGGGCACCTCGATCCGAGGCAATTGTCAACTGTCGAAGTAACCGTTCCCCGGACCGTCGAGTCTTCCGCGATCGCGGTCAATTCGGCCAGATCGCCAGTCATCGTTTCACGCGCCCACTTTTCCACCTCGAGAAGCTCCCTGGTCGTGGCGTCCGGCGACATGTCCATTTGTTGCGTGGCGAAAGCCAACCGATACTTGCATAAATAGTTTGCCCGGCCCTTTAGCAGGGCGACCCTGGCGGTCGTATTGACAGCCCGCAGAACCGCGGGCAGGTCGCGGTGGTAGAGCTGGTCTTGCAGAGGTTTGGTGCCTGTTGAAACAATCACCCGTTTATCGGACAAAACGGCCGGAACCAGATAAGCGAAGGTTTTTCCAGTACCCGTTCCGGATTCAACTACATATACGTCGTTGTCCGCGAGACACCGTGCCACCGAATCCGCCATCTTGACCTGACTCGATCTGGGCTGAAATCCCGGTATCGAACCGACAAACGGGCCGTCAGGACCCAGCAGCTCTCCACTTTCATCATTGAACGGCACGTTCCGCCATACATTCTTTCAACGACGCCTGCCAAGGTGGCAAACGCAATCCGTAAACTCGATCCAGTTTCGAAGTGTCGAGTACTGAATAGCTCGGCCTTTCAGCCGGCGTTGGGTAGTCACCCGTGCGGATCGGTTCGATACTCACTTTGTCTTTTCCAGCACAGCGCAGGATTTCGCAGGCAAACCCGTACCATGTGGTGGCCCCTTCACACGTTACATTGTAAATCCCCGCCAGATTCAGGTCGTTCCGATCTGCGGAAATTTTTTTCAACATCGCCGCGGTCGTTCTAGATAGCATCCTTGCATACGTGGGGGTCCCCATCTGATCGTCCACGATTCTCAGCTCACCCTGCTGGCTCGCCAGGCGCAATACGGTATTCAGGAAGTTCCTGCCCTCGTTCGAGTACACCCAGCTCGTACGAATGATCAAATGACGACCCGTCGCCTGCCGGATCGCGTACTCTCCGGATGATTTCGTATCACCGTACACATTTTTTGGATTCTTGACCGCCTCCTCAGAGTATGGAGCGTCCTGTTCACCATCAAAAACGTAATCGGTGGAGTAATGTATGATCCATGCGTTGTTGACCGCCGCCATTTCCGCCATTACGCCCGGCGCCCTGGCGTTGACAAGACGGGCAATCTCGACATCGGTCTCGGCATGGTCCACATTGGTGTATGCCGCTGCGTTTATGATGACATCCGGGTGCTCCTCCTGGATTATATTTTCGACCGCAGCCAGATCGGACAGGTCCGCCTCGGCCCGTCCCACACACAATCCGGAACCCACCTGGCCGGTCTTTCCAAATACCAGTATTCGCATATCTAGTCCGTGTTTCTCACCAGGATAGCCGTTACGAATACACCCATTTCTTCAGGTAAAACCAAATACCCTTTCATTTGCATTGCTTCATTATGGTTCCATCGCTGCCTGGTGAGAAATACAGACTATAAATCGAGATCTCTGAATTTCCGGCCTTTTTTATCTTTTTCCGAAATAATAGGGTTCTCCAGGGGCCACTCGATGCCAATATCAGGATCATTCCACAACAGGCAGCGGTCCTGACTGGGTTCATACAGCGTGGTGCACTTATAAATTACGTCAGCCGTTGCGGACAATACTGCGAAGCCGTGGGCGAAACCTTCCGGTACGTACATCTGCAGCTTGTTTTCAGCGGAAAGATTCAGACCAAACCATCTGCCGTAAGTCTCCGAGTCTTTGCGAATATCAACGGCAACGTCGAAAATCTCTCCGCCCACAACCCTGACCAGTTTACCCTGCCACTGCGGGTACTGATAATGGAGGCCGCGCAGGACGCCCCGTGACGATTGCGAATGATTATCCTGAACGTATGAAACAGCGAGACCGGCATCACCGGCGTCCCTGGCATTGAACGTTTCCATGAAAAAGCCACGTTCATCCCCGAACACTTTCGGTTTGACTATTTTCACACCATCCAGTTTGGTGTCTTCGATCTCAATCACTACGTGTGCGCCTAAAGTGTTGACAGATAGTCCAGCAGATCTTGCAGCTCTTCTCCACTCATGGGATTCTTTTTACACAACGTTCGCGGGGACCGTGATTTCCGAACCCTTTTTTTAAGCTCCTCTGTTTCGGGATGATCGGAAGTCCACATTTGTTGCGGATCCGAAAGAAATGATGCAAGCCATTCACCGGAATGGCGTTGACTGACTCCTTCCAAGCCGGGTCCGACGGACTTTTTGCCATCCGTGCGATGACAGCTGTGACATTGCCCGCCATTCAGGCTGGAGAAATACGCTTCGCCTTTGGACGCGTCAGCGACTGACACCGTACTCAGTAATGAGCCGGCGAACAGAACAACCAGCTTTTGCATCAACTTGCTCCGAAAATTTTCTGTAATCCGGGAAAAGGCTGATTCTAAACAAGACACCGGGCTTTCGCCATGATAAGGGCGTTTCTTTTTTAGTTTGCTTTGATCGGCTTCTAGGGGACCGATACGGGTGGACCGCGCATACATAATGGTAATCAATGTAGTCGGTATGGCCCCAAACGTCGAAATTCATCAGCGGCATCACTAGGGAAACTCTGATTAATTCAGCATTTGGTCATTGCGAACGAAGTGAAGCAATCCAGCACTGTTGTCCTACAAGAACTTCTGGGTTGCCGCGTCGCCCCACTCCATATACGCAATGACGCGATTAATCAGAGCATCCCTAGATAAGTTGGTTCAATTCCTCGACGCTGCGAACTTCGGCGAAGTAGATTTGCTCGATTGCATCGTAAAGTTCCTCGTTATCGGTAACCATTTGAAGAATTCCATGATAAGTCTCCGCCGCCAGTTGCTCAGTCTTGAGCACCTCTTGCAGCATGGCTTGATAATCTGTGGTGTGGCGAATCGGGGTGGTATCGCGATCTGTAACCGCCTCGCCGCCCAACTGATTGATCGCGTGTCGGACCGAACCGGCGTGCGTGAAAGATTCCGTGGCTTCCGCCTCAAAATAGGTTTTCAGGTGAAGCCGATTAATACCTTTGACGTATTCGGCGTAATGGGCGTACAACACTTCCGCTCGCATTTCCAGACCCAAGGCCCGGTTGAGTTGGGCCACAAGGGCTCTGTTGTCGGACACAGTGGACATAATATCTCCGGTATGATTAAAAACGTTATCACTCGCTATGGGCTTGAACTCGTGTACGCATTCGCTATCGGGGCTTGAATAAAAAGCGACGCGGCTCA
>CAMYOI010000550.1:3597-6706 GCA_947259955.1 uncultured Gammaproteobacteria bacterium | reverse complement strand
TGCCGCTTTCGACGATGCCGCTCGGACTTTCAATATGGGTGGGCAGGTCGCGGACCCTTCGGCACTGCACCACGAACTCCAATTGTATTGTGGGGTACAGGAATTGCCTGATCTTTCTCTCGTAATTGCACCATTGTTTCTCTACTATGGTGAAGTCGATACCTCTGCGCCGATAGATCCACATGCGTTACGGTGGCAAGCAGCTTATTCGAATACGATCAGGACAGACCGTTTCTATCCGAACGAAGGTCATGACGTGCAGTACAGACACTTTGACCAAATTCTTGTCGACATAGCTGGCATAAGCGACAGGGTCGTGGTCTGCCGTAATGGGAGAACGAAGTTGATAAAGGAGAGCAAGGTGAATAACGTGCTGGCTAAGGGAGGTTTCCTCGGGATTTGTGCCTGGCAACAGTAGCGTGGATGCGGGTGGCGTCAATCGTCAAGTGTCAGTATGCGCTAGAAACTTCTGGATTTTCATTTAGCATATCTGCAAGCTTTTCCTTGTCGAGCGGCTGGTGAGAGTGATCACGCTATTTGATGGGGTGGTTTGCAAATTATTTGAGGGGGCAATAGGCTGTTTTCCAATTGTTTACTGCAAAATGATCAAGGTCAAGTGGCTCCTTAGGGGCCCTAAGCGGCCGCAACATTACCCGAAATTTTGAGGATTCTACGTCCGGAATATACTCGTTTCCGCCGTTCACAAAACTGGGAAAGTCGAGATCAATTGCTGCGCTGCATCAGGCAAGAGTCAACCAATTCCGGTCATTGACATTTGCTGACGCGATTCTTCATTATCTAGAATTCAAGAGCACGATTTCCGCGTACTAAACGAAGAAAATAGGTCGTACCCATGAGAAACCGAGCTAAACTAATGCATATGTCGCAGTCGTTTGCGGGGATGGTTATCGCGCTGTTTTCTTGTAGTCCCGCGCACGGGCAATCGGAGTCTGGCTTGGCCAAGCAAGCACAAAATCCAATTGCGAACCTGATCACCCTGCCGTTTCAGAACAACGCCAACTTCGACTTCGGGCCCGATGAAAGAACACAGAACGTTCTTAATATAGGTAAATTCGTTACACAGCTAAGGCTCTTTATTAGTGAGATCGACAGATGTCTAATCGTCCACCCTGGTCAACGAGATGACCTCACCGCTAATCAGACCAGCTAACCCGCGCTTGGTACTCGAGTCTGAATAGACAAGATGAAAGAACGTCTCATCCCCTAGGGAAATATTCAGGCCGTTAAGGTCTAGTGAATGTTGGCGGGTAGCGGAGGGATCCAGGTCGCCGTTTGTGCTTGAATCGAGCGCGACTTTGACGTTGAAAGATGCACTGCTGCTCGAACCATCTACTATAGAATCCTTACGGTGTTCGATCAGAAGTCTCAAACGGTCCCAAGCACCTGCCTTGGACGAGTGGTTCACTTCGCAGAAGAAAGTCTCTAGCTTCGTCAGTTGTGCCACAGAATCTATCGACAAGCCCCTAACTAGGATTGTGCCTTTCATCTGACTATCGTAGCTGAGCTCAAACGCGAAAGTTGCGCCAACCTTAATGCCCGGATCAGTCGACTCAATCGCATCAACCTTGTCTATTCGGCCTTCCGCTCGCAGTTTGACCAGCTCTCCACGGGCCTGGAACGACCAGAGCAGAACCAGAGCTGTTACCAGTAACAGGATGGCATGATTGTTGGCTCTCGTCATTTGAACGTCTTGCATTAGGTTCAGGTATGCAGTAACCGGGTTAAGAATAACCATCCTTTTTTTGATAGTCGAGTGTCCATGGGCCTACCTCGCACACCATAGCTACGACCCTTGCAGCACCAACTTGGAGTCTCCCGAACCACTTTATTCACGCGCTACCGTCTGAGATAGGTGATTTATACTTCCTGTCCATTTCATACCCTGTTTTTCTTACTCCGGTATCTCCATGGCTAACAAAACTCATTCCCATAGCAGCGCCACAAATTCACGGATGCGAACCGTGCAGCCTGGGATCAGGCTCCGTTTATACACGAGAAAGTAAACCAGGCACAGGGTACGACAATGGTATGGCAGAAACCCTGATAATAGTCATCTCAACGGTCGACTTTGGCTAAGGTTCCAAGATTGCCGGCTGATCGTTGGTGTGGCAATGCACTCCCCCGCCAGCCGCCCAAGAACTGAGCATCTCGATTATGTAAACGTCACGGCCCGGAAAGTAGCGCTCTAGCCTTGATTTAGCTGCGCCATCTGTCTCCGGATTGTTAAATCCTACGGCGATCAGGAAACCGTTCCCCACCAACCAGTTCATGTAGTTCGTGTCAAACGCATAGCCACCGTATCTTGCTACGCCTTCAATCGGTTCACGGATCACGGTGAAGCCGGCGGCTGCAATCGCGGCCGCTGCTCGATCAAAGATCGCGTCGTCACCGCCGTCGTTGGGTTGGCATTTCGAGTTAGCGGTGCAATCAGGCACAACTACTGTCTTTGGATCGATGAACCGCGCGATGCCATCTATATGCCCATTAGTTAAATCACCTTCCGGTACGCCTTCAACGAAGATTGCTTTTGAGACCCCGAAATGGTGTTTGAGATCGGTCTCGGCTTGTTCCCTGGTATAGTTAGGATTACGCCTTACGTCACCGAGCACGCTCCAGTTGAGTATCACCGCATCGACGCCGTTGAACTCCAGATTGCCGCGCTCGTGCACAATATCGACGTCGTCGACGGGGAAACCCAGATACGCACCGACCTTGATCGGGACCTTGTTGTCCAAACGGAAGGGAACATTGGAGCCGAATGCGCCGCCCCATGCGTCGAACATCCAGTTTTGAACGCGCATCTCTCCATTGTCGACCACATAGACAGGCCCGTTGTCCCGCATCCAGGCATTATCATTCGCAATAGCGTGCCAGATGATGTTTTCGTGATCGGGGTTTCCATCGACGCTTGATATCGCCAACCGGGCGTCCTCCTCGATTTTGTTTGAGCTGTAAAGGATATGAAGTTTCTCGTATTCGGCGATCACAACAGACATTTTCGCAAATGCACTTTCGTGAGCCTTCTCCCACTTGCCGGGCCATTGAAGCCATATCGCTTCTTGTGGTTCCCATTCCGCTGGAACCCGCT
>CAMYOI010000550.1:0-3584 GCA_947259955.1 uncultured Gammaproteobacteria bacterium | reverse complement strand
TAGGGGATTAACTTTGAACACTGTCGCCGCTAACAACACAACAAGCAACGTGATAGTGCGAAGCATAATGTCCATCTTGGCATCTTACGAAAAATCTATCCAATGCGTTCGATAATACCAAGCTCCGTCACAACAGCAATGTCTTTTTATGGCCGAAAGCACTCGAAATCAGAAGCCAAATTCTACCTCCCGAAATGACCACAACAGCAAGGTCCGGCCGATAAAGCTCATTCTTGGGACCGACGGTTTTACGCCCGTAAGCGGCCGCAACATTACCAGAAATCTTGACGATACTACGTCTGGATTATACTCGTTACGGACATTCACCCCAAAGCAATTACGATAAAGATCGTGGCCTATTCCCGATTATTTACTAGCGATTAGTGCGAAATCATTTTATTTTAGTCTGTTTGGTTACAGCGCTCTTTAGCCTGGGTTGCAGCCAAGATGAAAAGGTCGAGGCTGACACCAAACTGGAACACGATTCACCGCCGGAATTTGAGAAAATTCACTTAAACGCATTTAACCATTTTAAATGTTCGGACAATTGGACTAATCGAGACGGTGGCTTGGGGTTGGTCGCGGGCACTAATTCTGGAACCTGTCAGGCGAACTTTCCGGGCCGCACGGGAAAGTATAGGGTAACATTAATGGCTCAGCTCGAATTTGACGGGGGCCCAAAGTTTAGGGTCTCTTTGGATGGTGACACAATTGTAGAGGGTGTTTACCCGCTATCCAAAGGGGAACTAATCTGCAATTGCCCAAACTGGCGAACAAATTGCCCCGACCGAGTTGTACCTATTGATGCCGGTGTTCACCGAATCTCAACCGGTTCAACCATCGAGTTTTATGGCGCGGAAGTGTATCCCTGTGGAGATTCCCACGGCGCATATGCTAAGTGGCGTGAGCTGGTGTTTTCTCCCGCAAAATAGATAAAACTTCAATTCAGAGGTTAGTGACCATCTCAGGCATAGTGATGCGCTGCATCATTAGTTGTCACCCGGAAAAGTGAATGACCGGTGTCCGGTGCACACCTGCCGTAGCATTTTCACCGGTCTGCCGAATCCGTGCTGCGGCGCAAGAGGCAGCAAAATACTCATTCCAGCCGGTCGCGCATGCGAGGGTTTTGTGACAAATTGCTGCACCGCATCAGACAGCAACCGGCCAGAAGCGGCCAGTCGCTTGACTCCTAAGATATCGCGAACAAAGCCGCAAAAGAGGAAGATCTGGGACATGTAACATATTGCCGATCTCGACTCTCCACTACTAGTAATACTAGGGAGTCATTTACATGACTATACGGGTGCCAAGAAGGCTGTCGAGAGTCTCGATGTACTTCAGCTCGGAGCCCAACTGGCGTTACGTATGAGCTCCCGCAATGTGTTCGCTGCTGCACCGTACACGGCAAGCCGGTCGAGGGACTCTTCCTGATACATCTTCGCGCGGGTTCTCGTTCCATCCACACCAAAGAGATCGACCGCCGTTTCCTTGTGTGAATCCACCCTGGAATCCTTTCCAGACTGATCACCGGTTGCGACCACATCGCATACGTCATCCATGAACTGGTACGCAAGGCCCAGGAAGAGACCAGCTTCATAAAGTCGTAGTCGGTCTTCGAAGACAGCCCCACAGGTAACCGCACCGACCTCCGCAGCGGAGCCGTATAACGCGCCGGATTTTGCCAAATAACATGTGAGCATACCGTCATCACCCTCGAGTCCGCGATTGCTTGCCTGAGTAACATCAAGTTCTTGCCCTGCGATCATCGCGTGGCTGACATGGCTCATTTGTGATGCACTCTCTACGCGCTCACGATAACCAGCCCGCTCGTTTGCAAGCGCGAGCTGATAAGCGAGATTGATCATAAACACCGGCGCCATGTCAACGGCCCACTGTGTACTCGCGAATTGTAGGTGCGTACACGGTCGTCCACGACGCAGCTTGCCATCATCCATGCTAGGAAGATCGTCAAGGACCAGGGATGCCGCATGCGCCAATTCAATAGATGCGCCCACGGGGAGACATATCTCCAAGGCTTCCCCATGGAATACTCGTCCGGCGGCAATGGCTACCATCGCCCGCCAGCGATGACCACCTCGGACCGCATACCGGGCAACTTCGCGCACGTGTATGGCAAGCAGTTCTTCTACTCGTTCACGCACGAGCGATTTGAAAGCCGCAAAGTCATCCCAACACGAGGCGGTCATAGCTATCCAGTGGTCAATCCCATAAATCTAGGACACCAATCGTTTCTCATGGAACCCCATGGTACGCTTCATTGCTGTGTCGTTCATCTACCAATTGAGAACACGGATTGCGATCGGGGAATGCGAAAATGGTCGTCCTGCACTAAAAACTAAACTGCAATCGCAGACTTATCCCAGTGCGCCCAACTGAATGGGGTTCGAATGACCGCAAAGGGTGTGCGCCGTGGAAAGGCGACGTTATCCCAGTGGGCGAATGGCCCACCCGGCAACTTTTGCTCCAGCCGGCAGCAATCAGAGCAGTCATGGAGGTAACGAAGTGGCTGAAGCCTCTGGTGTAGAAGGTCACATTATGGTGTCTTGGCGAGTGGGCAGGCCGTAACGTGAGTGAACGCTGAGCAATCCTCGAAAAGAACGTTGCGCAGGCCGACTCGGTCGCTCGTACGGGGAAGGCTGGTAGGGATGGGGAAGAGAGCAAAGCAGGCACCCATTTCCTGCGCCGGGGTATTGGCGACAGCATGTACACAAGGGAGACGTTGGCAACACGGGAAGCCCGATAGCGTGGTCGGTCGTCGCGAGGTCGAGATCGTCAAATTGCTCAGCCAGGGGCTGTCCAACCAGGCGATAGCCGACCATCTGATCTTGAGCCTAGGAACGGTGAAGTGGTATTCCAGCCAGATATACGGCAAGCTTGGCGTGCGCAGCCGCACCCAGGCCGTTGCCCTGTGCCGTGAGCTGGGACTTGCCGCGTAGCCGGTTCTCTAATCTTTTCTTCCAATTTTACCTCAACACCAACCACCCAATCGCACCACCTAACTTTTGGCAGGTGACAATCCTCTCTGTCTCTGCAAAGATGACTTAATGCCGAATGAGCGGATGGTCCGCCATGGCCAATTTGAAGGAGGCAAAGATGAAGCATTTCACTCCGATACTGTTATTGGTTACATTATTCCTGGCCGCATGGCAACCTGTCGTCCTGTTGCCCGCATCCGCGGACGCTGCGCAAGGTGCTCCGGCGTTGGAAGAACAAATCACAGAGATCCATGAGGCCAGCGCTGCTTGGGACGAGGCGTTCAATGCCGGCGATTTGGCTCAGCTCCTTGCACTCTATGCCGATGATGCTGTAGACATGCCGCCTGGTATGCCAGCGCTCGAAGGTATCGATGCCATCGCGGGCGATCTTCAGTATGTCCTTGAGACGTTCGACGCACATCACGAAACGTCCATCGTTGACGTCAAGATTGGCGGTGATTTGGCGCTTGAACGCGCTAGCTATACGATGGAGCTAATACCGAAGGCTGGCGGCGATACCATCAATGAAGTCGGCAACATTTGGTCGTGCGACAGAAGGTTGGCGACGAGTGGAAGGTTCTATGGGAG
>CAMYOI010000549.1 GCA_947259955.1 uncultured Gammaproteobacteria bacterium | reverse complement strand
CCCATCGTGATCTTGCGTCCATCCAGTGTTTGGTTCGGGAAAAACTTCGCCCAACCGTCCTCGGCCATAAACTCGGCACAGCCGCCATTGTCCGAGAGGTCGCGTGTTGACCGCCGCCGAATTGCGGCATATGCTTTGACATATGCTAAATGTGTGAGGATATCCGAGATGGCTCAGATCGAACGCCGTGTGCGCTTGTTTCGAAATGGCCGCAACCAGGCACTGCGCATTCCTCGAGAGTTCGAGCTTGAAGGGGATGAGGCGATCCTGCGTAGGGAAGGCGACCGTCTGATTGTGGAGCCCGTTCGCAAGGGACGGTTGCTCGCCCTGCTCCGCGACCTGGCTCCCCTGGACGAGCCGTTTCCAGACGTGGACAAGGACCTGGCACCGCTGGACGATGTGGTGCTCTGAACATGCCGATTCGTTACCTGTTGGACACCAATATCCTGTCGGATCTGATGCGCAATCCACAGGGAAAGGTGGCCAATCGCATATCTTCAGCGGGCGAGGACACAGTCTGTACTAGCATCATCGTTGCAGCGGAGCTCCGCTTCGGCGCCGAGAAGTCGGACTCTCAAAGACTCGCAGACAGAGTCGACCTGATCCTCTCGGCGATGGATATCCAACCGCTCGAGCCGCCTGCGGATCGTCACTATGGTGAGATCCGCCAGCAGTTGACACGCCAAGGTGTGCCAATTGGCCCCAATGATATGCTCATCGCGGCGCACGCTCTTGCGCTGGATATTGCCGTCGTGACCGCGAATTCGCGGGAGTTTTCACGAGTGCCCGGCCTGAAGGTCGAGAACTGGTTATCCGAATGAAGTCTCGACTTAGGATAAGAGGCTCATTCTGGCGACAGTAGACGTAATCGCGACTTCCTCAAACGGGTAAACGGTCCCCGTAATACACAGGGGCGGCCCAGCTAGCCCCTCAACCCCTCCTCATCGACTACTCGTTTCCCCCTCGTTCTTAGGGATGTGCGCGATCTCGCTGGACCGCAAACTACCAATTCCATTCAGCCGGAAGAAATGGCAATGAGTAAACGAACTGCATCTACCCTGGCGCTCGCCGCACTGTTCACTGCAGGCGCAGCAACGCCGGCTCAAGCCGAATTACCCTCCTACGAGAACACCACCGACATCCCGAAGTCGATCACCACGCCGGACAAGGTGAAGACGACCATCGGCACCTTCCAATACTTCGACGGTGTGCCCAGTGAGGACACAGTTGAAAAGGTCTACGACTACGTGGATCGGGCCCGCGCCGTAGATGTGTTCATTAACATGATCCCGGCGGTCTCCATGTATCACCTGCGCCAGGGTATGCGGGACATGGGTCTGACGCAGGCGAATCAGATCTTGATTGCCGAAGACATGCCTGATTCAAAGCCCCTGGTGCTGACCTGGAACAATACTTCCCTTTACACCTGGGGTTTTCTGGATCTCAAGCGAGACGGCCCGACGGTTGTCGAACTGCCGCCTGGGGTGCTGGGGGTCTTCAACGACATGTATTTCCGCTACATCAGTGACATCGGCGCAGCCGGTCCTGACAAGGGCAAGGGGGGCAAGTACCTGGTGCTGCCGCCTGGTTACGAGGGTGATGTGCCTGACGGTTATTTCGTGGTCCGGTCACAGACCTACGGCGTGTGGAACTTCATGCGCGGCTACGTCAAGAAGGGCGCGAAAGAGGCGGCCGATCGGATCAAGGGAAAGCTGAAGGTCTACCCACTGGCGGAGAAAGACAATCCGCCCCAGACTCTGTTCACCAACATGTCGGGGCTGGCGGCTTACAAAACGATTCTACCCAACGATTTCAGTTTTTATGAGAGCCTCGACAATCTGATCCAGGAAGAGCCGATCGAATTCTTAGATCCCGTCACGCGTGGTCAGATCGCCGCCATCGGCATCGTCAAAGGAAAGCCCTTCAATCCCGACGATCGCATGATGAAGATCCTCACCGACGCGGTTGCCATTGGCAACGCCTACGCCCGCGCCAATACGATCTTTCCGCGCGACCCGGGTCACCGGGTATACAAGGGGGCCGACAGCGAGTGGGTCATGGCCTTTGCGGATAAGGATACCTATTTCCTGAAGGACGGTGCCCGTCGATTCGATTCACGCCTATGGATGCACTACAACGCTGTGGTGGTAACACCCGCCATGGCGCTGACCAAGCCGGGCGCAGGTTCGGATTACCTGATCGCCGGTCTGGATTCGAAACACCAGGCTCCCGATGGTGCCAAGACCTATAAGCTCCATGTCCCCCCCGATGTGCCGGTGAAGGATAACTGGTCGGTGACCATCTATGACACGCAGACCCGCTCCATGCTGCAGACCGATCAGAAGTTTGCTGGCATCAACAGTCTGGGTGACGGACTGAAACAGAACGCGGATGGGTCATACGACGTGATCTTCGCACCGAAACGACCAAACGGTGTCGATGAGCGTAACTGGATTCAGACCATCCCCGGCAAGAGCTGGTTCATCATCTTCCGGGCGTATGGACCGCTCGAGCCCTGGCTCGATGGGTCCTGGCGGCCAGGCGAGCTGGAGCTGGTGGAATAGCGATTGGACCATCGGCAACCCGGAGAAGGAATTGAAAAAATGAACACAACAATGCTCAAGAAATCCACACTGGCCGCGTGCCTGATCGGAGCGATCGTGCTGACGGTGGCTGCGACGCCCGCCGCCGCGGAGTCGCCGGACAGTGGCGACCGCTGGAGTTTCAATGCCGCCCTCTACTTCTGGTACGCCTCCATCGGGGGCAGGGCATCGACAGGGACAGGCATCGATGTTGATGCCGGCGACATCGTGGACAACCTCGACGGGGCGTTCATGGGCATCATCGGGGCCCGCAAGGGGAAATGGTCGGTCATGGCCGACCTGATCTACCTTTCCCTGGCGGACGACGAGAAAGGCATCGCGACCGTACCGGTCGGGCCGGGCGTCACGGCGCCGATCGATGCCGGCATTGATCTCGAAGGGCGGGTGGTCACGCTCTCCGGCGCCCGCAACGTCATGGATTCGGAGCAGGCCACCTTCGATCTGCTCGTCGGCGCCCGTTACCTGAAGCTCGAATCCGACCTCACCCTCGACGTCGGCGCGCCCGCCCCG
>CAMYOI010000548.1 GCA_947259955.1 uncultured Gammaproteobacteria bacterium | reverse complement strand
CGGATACTTGACCTACCGCGTTCTCGCCAGCCGTCGTAGGGCCGCTGTGAGTAACGCCGATTCCACGGGTTACGCCAATCGGGCGGATACGGTACCCGAGGACAGGTGCTAAAGCTGCGTCGCGTCAGATGCGTTTTGTAACCATCTTAAGACCTCACGTGCACCCAGCTGGCATCGCCAGGTCCGCAGACTCAATGCGTCGACTCACAACGTCCAGGCGGCCAAATGTTTCAGGCAAGATTGATTACGGCGTCGATCTCACCAGCGATACCGATCGTTCAAGGCGATCTCCTGATCATCGACGAGCCCTTGTTCATTGACGACGGTCCGGAATTCATCTCGCAGCACGATTTCATCAACCTAGTGGAAAATTCTTCAATGTTTAAACGATCAGATATTTTCATCCTTCTCGCGGTGGCGGTTTCATTCGCCGTATCCGGCTACCTCTGGTTCAACGGACAACAGTCGGAAGGCCTGTTCACCGCGATATGGGTGCCTTCGATACTCGCTTTCGGTATCTACTTCAAACTCTCAGCACTTGCAGCCAAAAAGGAGTAATCATGGACCAAACACTGCTTCTGTATACCGCAATCGGCGTATTTGCGCTCATGATAACCGGTCTCGTCCTGACGATATGGGAATTCAGCCGAGGCGCTCCGAAAGAGCAGGCCCGGACACGTAACGAGCAGCCCGTCGAAGTGCGTCCCGCGCAGTCGGCGCAACATCGGTGAAACAGCCGGGGTGATCCGATCAATAGTAGGCTGGAGCGGCGCTCTTATCGGCGCCGCCTGTTCCGTGGCATTGGTGCTCGGTATGTTGCGGATACTGCCGGGCCTCGAAGAGGTCATATTGCACCAGTCGGGCTTTCGCTGGCTCGCTGAGGGCGCGATCGGCGGTTTGATGATTGCTGCGATCGCTTTTTGGCGATTCACAGATTAGGCATGGGTCCAAAGTCGGCTTCACCATCCGCGTCTATGACAAGAGCGCTTATTGCAGGGCCACTAGATTCACATAGCACCAAATCAAGTCACTGGTTGGTGAGACGGCTCTGCACACGTGGATCCCGGTTGAACAATGGACGGTTCTAATCTTGCAGCGTAAGGAGCGGAACATACAGACATATGCAGAACATCACCCCCTTCATCGCGACTTTATGCCTCGGTGCGATGCTATTTTTCTCTTTTGTTACGGCGCCGTTGATATTCGGCAAGCTACCCGTCCGGCACGCCGGTCCGCTGATCCGTAGCGTATTTCCGTGGTATTACGGCATCCTCGGCACCATTACGGCCGCCTCTGTGATCGCCGGCATTTTGCTGGGGTCCGCAGGCATTGCGGCGTCGACAGTGGTGCTGGTTGGCTTCGCGCTGGCGCTGTTCGTGCTGATGCCCGCCATCAACCGAGCCCGTGACCATGTGCTGGAAGGGGAAACCAGCGCGGAGTCGCGTTTCAGATATCTTCATTTTACAAGCGTAGTTGTCAACGCTGTGCAGCTCTGCTTGCTGGGTTACGTTTCATCGAAATTGCTGTCGTGACCGAGCGACCACCCACACTGCGTAAATCCGGCGCGGGCCAAACTCGCGACCTAACGCCCCTCTTCGCTTCGATGACGGCCCTGATATTTGCGGTCGAGCTGTACGCCAGCGCAACCAGCCGTCACTGGGACTGGGCGTTTTGGGCGCACATTGTCATCGTCGGTTCTCTCGAATTGTTTCTGGTCGGCTATATCCTCGTCCGGGTCCGGAGGGTGTTCGTCACGCGGTCGAGGGGTGCCGGTTCGCCATTGAGTCGTATACGGTGAAAAGTCAGCGTAGACAGGTCAAGACGTGTGCGCGCTGCGGCCGCAAGATGGAATGGCGCAAACGCTGGTCGAAGAGCTGGGGTGAGGTCAAGTACTGTTCCGCAGCGTGTTCGCGACGTGGCTTGAGGGCCAGCGACAAGGCCTTGGAAGAGGCGATCCTGGTGCTGTTGAACGCTCGGGGTGAGCGTCGCAGCATTTGTCCGAGCGAGGCCGCTCGCAAGGTTGCCGGTGCCGCGGGTGACCAGTGGAAGGGCTTGATGGAGGACACCCGCAATGCGGCGCGTCGGCTCGCCGCTGCCGGCAGGGTGATCATCACCCAGGGCGGGGCAGTGCAGGATCCCTCCACGATTAAGGGGCCGATCCGCATTGCACCCCGCAGAGTACGGTCCCATGGTGCTGGACGAACTGATGCACATCCGTGACGTATTCGACCCGTCGCTGGCGTTCAGCCGCTCGTGTCGGGAACCCATCTGCGGTTACTACTCCATGAACATCGACGGCGCGCCCTTGCCTGCACTATGCCAGTATCGGAACTCGGCGAGACGTTGAGAACCTCACCGCTGCCACACCATAATGCACTGTGCCAAGGCCTGCTCCGAGGGACTGAACCCGGCCAAGGCGAGCGCCGGCATCAAGCAGGAGATGGCGTTGTCTTCTATCAAGAAGAGGAGTCGACGACATTGAACACACTGACTGGCACCCGGTCCGATCGTTCCGTCGGCGACGCTGAACCGGGGTGGCTGCTGCGGGAACTGCGCTCCGATCACGCCGGAGAATACGGGGCGGTCGCCATCTATCAGGCCATCCTGGCGCTGTCCCGTGATCCGGAGATCAAGGATTTCGCGCGCCGTCACATGCACACCGAGATCAGGCACCTCGGAGCCGTGGAGCAGCTGGTGCCTGAGTGGCAGCGCTCGCGGCTGCTGCCACTGTGGAAGCTGGCCGCATGGACCACCGGGGGCCTGCCCGCACTGTTCGGGCCCCGCGCGGTCTACGCCACGATCCAGTCGGTTGAGGCTTTTGTGGATCGACACTACTCCAGCCAGATCGACAGGCTGGAAGTGGAGCAACCGGACAGTGGCCTGATCCCGCTCCTGTCTTCACTGCGCGATGACGAGATTGCGCACCGGGATGAAGCGGCCGCGCTCGGCCAGGAGACCGGGCTGTCACTCCCACTTTCCATCTGGTGCGGTCTGGTGGAGCGAGGCTCCGAGATCGCGGTCAATCTGGCGAGGAGATGCTGATGCGATCGAACCCTGAAAACCGGCCCCTCGAGGCTATCGACGGACAGCCGACGCGCGACACGGCGCTCGAACTG
>CAMYOI010000547.1 GCA_947259955.1 uncultured Gammaproteobacteria bacterium | reverse complement strand
ACAACCTGAACCTGCGTTGTCATTCCTGCCTCAACGGGTATCGGGTCGCCGGGTTGCCCATTGAACAGCGTACTGCAATCACCGGTGAAATCTGGAATCTCGAGTGAAAACCGACCATTTTCGTCGGTGAAGGTTTTGTATGGCTCCGAATTGCAGATCACTGTTACGGAAATTGGTTCGTCGGCGCGAGCGACTGGGATGAGAACATCTGAGACCGCTACCATTAGGCTTTCGGTATGACGGATTTCCAGACTGGCTATTCCACCGTTGGTCACGGTGCCGGACACGGTTGCCGCATTGCGCGATCCGCTGCCCCCCGCTGAGCTGCTGCTGCCGCCGCCACAAGCGGTCAGCGTAATGGCGATTGCCGCCAACATGGATACAAGTAACGCAACCTGGCCCTTGGTAATGGTTTTCATTATGTCTTTCCTCATGCGAGTATGTAACTAAAAGCGAAATGTGATTTGTCTCAGTATAGGTATGTCAATAAGTGGGAATATTTCCCACACAGGTAGTTTAGTGAAAGATCACATGTGAGTCCAGTGTTCCGGATAAACGGCGAATTGGTGCCGTGCACACCGACGATATCGGCGGCGTTGCGCTTGAGGAGGGCCTGTTCGGCAAGGGAGGCGTCCCGCCAGGGGGAATTCGATGGCAATGTGTTCCGCCGAAAATGATGATCCCCCACGCAACTAGGGCGATGGTGATGACGGGATTCGATTGGCCGATGCGGACAGGCACGGAGTGTAATCTTTGATAGCTCCACAAGCGAGATCTTCAGCGCGGCTCCGTGCGCGGTCGGACGATAAAATCCAATTGTTCGCGCCATGGCGGCGCATGGGGGTGGATCAGATGCCGAGGAGTGATCCGGGTGGGTGGCGATCAGATGCTTTGAAGTTGATGCCGCCGCCGTATTTTACGCTGTTCTTCTCCGTGCCCGGATGACCCGGTGACTCGTCTATCCGGGAGCGTGCGTTTATCCCGCGGTGGCCGGCGGCCGGCGCGGCCAATATGGCAATCGGTGCTGCCACGCTCAGCAAACATTGGATTTTCAGGGGCCAACTCTCTGCCCATCTCACAGACCTGTTTCCACAGCGCGCGATCTGCCGGCTCGGAATCCTTCAGCCTTACAGCATCTTCCACGAATTCCTCTGTTGCCTCCAGTGCGTACAGCAACATAAACGACGCCAGCACCTCCCTCCTGTCCTCGGTAATTCCGCCGTTGCCTCCATTGCGTACAGCAACATAAACGACGCCAGCACCTCCATCCTGTCCTCGGTAATCAAATCAGCCGCCATTTTCAACCTTTGTCTGGAAAAGTGTTTGTATTTCCAGAAATTAGACACCAAGGGGCGATCCATGTTCTGTAATATTTGTCACACTTTTGATAAAAACCGGCAGATGCCATAAGAATTCCGCTGTTCGAACCTTTCGCGAAAGACCAGGCGAGCGCGGATCCGCGGCCGAATGCCTGTGAAACGAAGCGTCGAGTGGATTGAATCAGCAAATGCGCCGCGGCCACCGGCGGTGGCCCATGAACGCCCGATCGGCCACGCCGGCTCTAATCCGGTTGTTGTGATAATAGGTTATTCGGAGGCAGACAGTAATCGGCCGAGGCGGACCATTCGCGTCCCGTCACGCCGTCATGATCGGGTGCGCCGCACTTTCGCCGATAGCATCGACAGCTGAGTTGGATTAATATAGCAAGAACCCGTTACCCGCTATGGTTGCGAAATGATGCCCTATAAAGATATTTCAACTGGTTGTCACTCGTGACCGGAGCGTAAAACGCACTCGCAATTCTTAACAGCCGAAAGGAGGAAAGTGATGAAAAGATTAATGGCCCTGGTTGTGCTTTCTTCGTTCGCTGCAGCAAGCATCGCAGGCAACACACCCTCGCCGCCGGACGCTAAACTCTATTTCATATCACCACAAGATGGCAGCGAGGTCACCAGTCCTGTAACGGTTCGATTTGGCCTATCAGGTATGGGCGTAACGCCTGCGGGTATGAATAAAGAAAACACCGGTCACCATCATTTGATTGTCGACGCGGATTTGCCGGACATGGATAAACCCATTCCCAGCGATGCAAACTACAAGCACTTTGGCGGCGGTCAGACAGAGGTAGACATTGATCTTGCGCCCGGGCAACACACATTACAGTTACTGCTTGGAGACTTCACGCACATTCCGCATAATCCACCGGTCAAATCGGACGTGATTACGATTACCGTAAAGTAGAGTTTCCATCGAATTTACGAATATTTCAGGCACCCGGCATTATTACTGGATAACGTTACCCCGTCCGTCACCGGCGCCTGTCCGAGTATTCTCGCTCTCCCGCTTTCGCAGCAGGTGCATGCATACTCGGACAGGCTCCCAGCCTGCAAATTGCACCCGTACGGTTGTGAAAGTCTTATATCTTATTGATTTTACTGTTGAATTTAAGGGGCAGCCATCAGTTCATCGACCCGCGGAGCTTTCTTGCACGTACCTTCACCTTCAGTGACGGTGAGCCGACTCTGAGCGCTTCGAGTACAAGTCTCGACACGCAGGGTCGTAATGTTTGATCGCATTTAGCGAGATCAGCAAGTGTTTGTAATGCTGAGACCTTTACGACCTGACTATCGCTTCCGGTTAGGTAATCACGCAGCAGTCTGGTTCTGTATTTTTTAAGCCAATCCGGGTATCTGGTAGAGACTTTTTACAGCGCGTCGGACGCTCGTGCTCGAACTCGTGCGTCTTCGTGAAACAAACCTTCGAACAACTCGCTGATTAGTGCCGGGGATTCTATGACCTGTGCCACAAACTCATTAGATCGGCCGATACAACGCAAGTCACCGCCGGCAAGTTTTTTCAACAGATCAGTCATGCCAAGCTACATGTGAATGATCGATAAGGGCCGGCAGCAGGTGCAGGATCGTTGCAATGTCAGCCTATGTTGCGCCATACAAAATTACGTATTGTGCTGCCCCGTTTTGGTGAATAGGATAAGTCCTGAATCTAGCCCGCATTTTTTCAACCCGGCGTTCATCGGCACCCTTCCTGCGCCATCGCTCGGGATCCTGGTGATAAATGCGGGCTAGACACTGGTCGAGGCGCGTCGTTCTTTCAAGGAGGTCAGATGCTTGAATATTTCACTCTTATACTTGTCTGTCAATTGATTGGCGAGTTTGTAGTCACTTCCGTGGATGCCCCGTTTCCAGGCCCGGTCGTGGGGATGGTTTTGTTGTTCGTGTTTCTCTTGATCAAAGGTTCGATACCGGAGCAATTGAGCCATGTATCCGCAGCGTTGTTGAACAATCTTTCTTTACTGTTTGTTCCCGCAGGTGTAGGGGTCATGGTGCACTTCAAGATCCTGGGCACCGATATATGGCCGCTCTCTGTTGCCCTGGTAGTAAGCACCCTGGTAACCGTTGCGGTCACCGCATTAGTCATGGTGTTACTGAATAAACGAACCCGCGCTAACAGTGGCCGGGAAGATAGAGGCGAGTTCTGATGCAGGAGTTTCGCGATATATGGGTCTATCTCAGCACGAGCCCTCTGCTGCACCTGACACTCACCCTGGCAGCATTCGTCATGGCCTCGATCATTTACAGAAAGGCGCAAATGAATCCTCTGCTGAATCCTGTGCTCCTGAGCGTCATAGCGATCGTGGCGATTCTTTATGGCACAGACACGAGTTATGATACCTATTTTGAAGGTGCCCAGTTTGTTCATTTTCTTCTTGGTCCGGCAACGGTTGCTCTTGCCATTCCGCTATTCCGACAGTTTGACCGGGTAAAAAAGTCTGCTTTGGCCATACTGGCCAGTGTCGTGTCAGGATCAGTCACGGCTGCAACCAGCGCGATTCTGATTGCCTGGTATCTTGGTGCTTCGCCGGTTTCCATCATTTCCTTGGCACCAAAATCGGTTACCGCGCCTGTCGCCATGGGCGTTTCGGAACAACTGGGCGGCTTGCCGTCGCTGACGGCGGTGCTGGTAATATTAACCGGCATTACCGGCGCCATGCTGGGTCCACTTGTTCTAAATCTGCTTAGAGTGCGGGACTGGTCAGCGCGCGGAATGGCCATCGGCACCGCGAGCCACGGCATAGGCACGGCGCGTGCATTGCAGGTGAATGAGTTAGCCGGGGCGTTTTCGGGATTGGCCATGGGTTTGAATGCGCTGGCAACGGCGATTTTGTTGCCGCTTCTCTGGAAACTGTTTTTCTGAGCTAGTGTACCCCGTCGTAAATTCTGTGACATTCAGAGCCCCCCAAGACCACGGGGACAAGGCGCGCCTCGCAGGCAATATCCAGATATTGGCCAGAGGGGCAACGCAGTAGCCGTG
>CAMYOI010000546.1 GCA_947259955.1 uncultured Gammaproteobacteria bacterium | reverse complement strand
GACTTAATACCGGCGCTTTCGATGCACGGCATCCTGAAGGCCCAGGTGCGTGACTACGGCGCGCGCAATTCGTCGGATGTGTTGGTCTTTGCCAACCGGATGAACTCCACACCGCTGTGGCTGACGGGCAACGTCGACAGCATCTACGCCATGCTCACTCTTGACCTGAAAAAAGACGGTCCATTGGTGCTTGAGGTGCCGCCCGGGGTGATGGGTCCCTTGGATGACGCCTACTTCCGGTTTGTCGTCGATTTCGGTGCGACCGGACCGGACAAGGGTAAGGGCGGCAAATACCTGTTGCTGCCTCCCGGCTACGATGGCCCCGTGCCGGAAGGATATTTCGTGGCGAGATCGACCTCTTACCGGCTGTGGGGATTGATGCGTGCCAACCCTGGTGATGGCGACAAGGCCATGAACTACTACAGGCAGCTTAAAGTCTATCCTCTCGACCAACCCGGCCGGAAGGGGCGCTATACCAACGTCACCGGCCTGCCGCTTAACAGCCTGGCACCGGAAGGTATCGAAGCGTTCCAGTGGCTCCACGAAATCATCGAGCATGAGCCAGTAGATTTCATCAACAAGGAACTGCTGGGCCGCCTGGCCGCACTGGGCATCGAAAAAGGAAAACCCTTCAACCCGGATGCGCGCATGCAGCGCATCCTTGAACAGGCCGCCAAACTCGCTGTAGCGATGGCGCGGACCAATGCGTTCGACTCCCGCGACCCTGAAGCCAAGGTCTACCCGGATCGACGGTGGGAAACAGTGTTCATTGGCGGTAGCTCGGCCTTCGAGAAGAGAGGGTACCGAAACCTTGATGCACGCTCGCTCTATCACTACGGGTGCATCGTAAATACCCCTGCCATGGCCGCAGTGATGCCGGAAGGCGTGGGTTCGAAGTATCTTTTCGTCTATAAAGATGCCGATGGCAAGTACCTCGATGGCAGCAAGAACTACAAGCTGCACATACCGCCCAATGTGCCGGTCAAAGACTTCTGGTCGGTGACCATTTACGACCCCGCGACCCGTTCGCAGCTGCAGACCAGTAAAGAGTTCCCGTCGATTGGCAGCCAGGCCCTGCCGGGGGCCAACCCGGATGGGTCCATCGATATTTACTTTGGTCCGCAACCACCGAAAGGCAAAGAGAAGTTCTGGCTCGAGACTCTCCCCGGAAAGGGCTGGTTCCCGGTTTTCAGGATCTATGGACCGCTCAAGGCCTACAACGACAAGACCTGGAAACCGGACGATATCGTTCTGTTGAAATAAAGACATTCATTGATGAGAATTCACACGACCATAAATCGGATTCTGATCACTCTGGCTGTTATCGGCCTGGCACTCCCGGTTTATGCCGGGAGTGCTGATAACTCCCAAGGCAGTTCGCCAACGCCGGAATCGATCCAGGCGTCCTATGACGAACTGGACTACCAGCGTGCCGTGCAGGCTTACCTCTGGTCAATCCCGTCCATGTATATGTACTCGTTGCGCAAGTCCCTGGCAGATACCTTCGGCGCGACTCCAAATACCAATGTCCCGATCTGGGCAGACCTGATGGACAACGAAACCGTCATGCTTACGCCCAACAGCCAGGTGGTTTATGTATTCAACTACCTGGATCTGAAAAAAGACGGGCCGACCGTGCTCGAGGCGCCACCCAAACTGGCCGCCATGCTGGACAGCATGTGGGATCAACCGATCGTGGATATTGGCGCGACCGGGCCCGACAAGGGGCAGGGCGGTAAATTCCTCGTATTGCCCCCGGGTTACGAAGGTGAAGTGCCCGACGGCTATTTTGTGGCCCGGTCACCGACCTACGGCGTTATGGTTGTGCTGCGCGGCTATATCGAGAACGGCTCGACCGACAATGCGGTCGCACGCTTGAAACAGACCCGCATCTACCCGCTCGCGAAAAAGGACAATCCGCCCGAAACAACGTTCCTGAATGTTTCCGGCAAGCCGGTCGATACCCTGTTCCCGACCGACGAGCGCCTGTTCTACAACCTGGCCGAACTCGTTCAGCAGGAACCGGTCGCTGACAAGGACAAGGTGATGTACGGCATGCTCGCCACCATCGGCATAGAAAAAGGCAAGCCCTTCGAGCCTGATGAGCGCATGCAGGCGATTCTCAAGAAAGCCGCAAAAACCGCCCATGGTATCGTGCAGGCATTGTTCCTGGCGCCGCGTGATGAGAAAGCCTGGTATTACCCGGGCAAGACCTGGACCCTGCCGTTCCAGACACCCAATGCGTTTTTTGAAGTGGATGATCGCGTCCTGCTGGACGAGCGCACCCAGTTCTTCTACAGCGCCTTTGGCACCTCGGCTGGAATGGTCAAGGCCTTTGTCGGCAAAGGTTCAAAATACATCAACAGCTACACCGACAATAATCGCGAATTTCTGCATGGTGAAAACACCTATCGCCTGGTTTTGCCACCCAATGTGCCGGTGAAGGACTTCTGGTCATTGACCATCTACGACAACGAAACCCGTGCGATGCTCAAGAATGGAACACGGTTCCCCAATATCGATTCCTACCGGGAACTCAAGGCGAACGAGGATGGCTCCATCGACCTGTATTTCGGTCCGCAAGCGCCGGAGGGTTTTGAATCGAACTGGGTGAAAACCGTAGCTGGTAAAGACTGGTTTGCCATGATGCGTTTCTATGGGCCGGAGCAGCCTTACTTTGACAAGTCGTGGCAGCTCAATGACTTCGAACTGGTGGATTAGCTGCCGGAGCCTGCCTATATCCACCTCAAAACCCCCTTATTATGAGTGAATCCTCTGCTGCAACAGACTGGTAGGGTGTTGAAAAAATGAGGCAGAAATCTTTGAACTTTTCATGGGAGAAGAACGATGACGACAGACGCAGTTAACCTTGGTGGCGAGGGAATGCTGGCAGCCAGACGTGTATCGAGCGCGAGCTTTGCTCTGGGTATGCTCCTTGCCGTGCTCGGAACATTTGCGGGTGCGGTTTAACCGTTGTCGCGGCCGTGGCCGTTCTGGGGTCGCCGTCTGAGGGGCTGGGCGTTTTGACCATAATACTCACGGCGTACTTTGTGGCCAGTGGCCTCGCGGACATCTTTTTCTCTTTCAAGGTGCCTGATGGCGAAGGCAGGGGCTGGATGCTGTTCAGCGGGATCGTGACTCTCCTCGTGGCGGGTTTGATCGTGGCCAATTGGCCGGTCTCCGGCGTCTGGGCGGTCGGGCTGTTTGTCGGTGTACGCCTCATGGTCAGCGGCATGATGCTGATGGCGCTCGGCGTCACCGGAAAGCAGGCGCTGACGCACAGTCAGGATGTACGAATTGCCGCATTGGAACAGCAACTACGCAAAGTCGGCCAGGCGCTTCTGCAGGCGCAGGTGGCGCAGGCCGAGCACGCAGTTATGCTGCTGGCGCTCGATAACGAACTCCGCAATAAGGTATCAGGCTCCGAGGTCGATCCCGCCATCGTGGAATTGAACGCGAGTCTTGGCAATGCGCGCGAGCAAATGCAGCGGGCTGCTGCTGCCGCTTCGAAAGACTGGGTCGAAACGCAGGGCGAGGCCAATGCCGCCTTCGACAAGCTGCGGCAAAATATTTCGAGTATCTCGCAACAAGTTAAATTGGAACTTGGGCTGAATCCAAATAAGAAGCAACCGCAGTGAAAATTAAACAGGTAACCACGTATCCGTGATACTCCCGCGGGGCCAGGGTTGGGTGGACACCGGGCGGAGATGACTATCATGCCCACTATCTACAACATAGAGAACGACCCCTGCGAGGAAGATAACCTGATCGCTTCAAAGGCGTGGGTATTCAGGGCGTATATGCAGGCGATCGGTGAGTACTATAAATCGTTGCAGACGTACCCTAATCCGCGCGGTGTTTCTCTTACGAAGTTCCATGAATAAATCCAAAAGGAGAGTACTGCTATGAAATCAGGATCAATCATTCATTTTGCGCTGGCCGGCCTGATTGCACTCTGCGCGACAGCGCCAAC
>CAMYOI010000545.1 GCA_947259955.1 uncultured Gammaproteobacteria bacterium | reverse complement strand
TAAGTAGGTTATGAGTAGTCGGAGGGCAGCGATGCCGTCTTCGGCGTATACGAACCTTATCCGACGCCCGCAACGATACCGGGATAACCGATGACTCGGTTTTCCGAATGGTTGAGGTATCGCGTCATAATTCAGTTGACGCACTGGTTGATTGTAAGTCTTTTACAGTCATCGGGCGGGGGCTTAGTTTCATTTTTCATCAATATTCGTACCCGGTGCAGCAAAGCCGAATCCCGGTTGTTGCGCGATAGCGGAGTCGTCTGTTCAAGGGCCCGCCCATCGAGTTCTGCAAAGGCTGTGGGTAGATGATCCAGGGAACCACAGACTACCCGAACGTATTCCGGGTGTTGGAGATTGGCGACCAGCGCCGCCTGAGCCGGTTGGTTCTCCAGATCCCTGCCCAGGTGTGCTCGGCCGAGCCGCCGCCGCAGTTTTCGTTTTTCAGCGCCGAAGAAATGCTCGGGAATATTATTCGTGCGCTCAACCACCGCCAAAATCGTACCGTCCTCGTCGCGAAGTGTGGGATGGCCGAAAAGATGTTTCCCATAGCGTTTGAAGTACTTCAGGATGATGTGGGCAGGATGGGTGGCATCGTGGTTGCCGGTGTTTGCAGTGTGCTCGCGTAGCTCAGCCTCGTATTCCTTGGCGGCCTGTTCAATCATTTCCAACCGTCCGGCCTCCAAGGCGGGGAGTGTGATCTGATGAGGGCGGTGATCTCCGTTAGGCAGTTCTGCATTGGTCAGTTGTAGGACATCGCGTAGCGCACAGAAGGCCTGCCAGCCCTTTTCCAATCGGGTCTCCGCGACGGCAAAGCGCGTGTCGCGATCCATGCGATTGACCAGACGAGTAAGGTGCGCGATGGCGCGCCGGGTTGCCGCAGTTCTCGGGGAAGGCAGCCAGCACTCGGCCTTGCGTAAGGCCTGTTGGCAACGGTGCAGTTATTCGAGATGCGGCAAACTGAAAGGATAGAGCAGAGTCTTCCTCCCCTCGCCTTCCAGGATCCACAGCAGCAGTACCGGCAGATCCTCGTGGATCGGACCCGGTCCGAAACGGCCCGAGAAGGTACTCGAACCCCGATACTGGCACAGTTCCCGGAGCAAGGCCCGCAAATCGCCCTGTATTTTGTGTTGGCGCAGGAGATTACCCAGTACTCGATAGGGCTTCTCGAAAAGCTGCTTACCCACGGCGCCCAGAAAGTGATAGTGGCAGATGAAATCAGGAACTTCCTGTGCACGCAACGGCGCCACAGCCTTGGCCATGCCCTCGCCCATATCCCGCACCGTGGCGATGGGATTGCCAAAAAGTGCAACCGTCTTTTCCACCCATGGGCGTAAATGATCCTCATGCTCCGAAGGGATGCGGGTAGCCGCTAAGACCCAGCCCCGCCAGCCGTCCATGCACACGAACAGCCCACCCTTGCCGTGCTCGCAGGTCGCATCCAGGTGCAGCGGATAGCCTGCCTGCATGGCCCGGCGCAACTCGGGCACCCGCGCCAGGTGTAGCGCCTCAAAATAGACAAGAAAACGGTCGCATAGATTGGAAATGCTGCCCTCGGAAAGCATAAAACCACGTTCCGAGTACAACTCCGCGCGGATCTCTTCACGCTGCTTGCCGCTTAAATACCGGGCCAGGCCCACATGGACAACCAGATCATAAGCGTAACGCTGGTGAGGCTTGACCAAACGAGAGAGTTCATCAGAGCACATAACCGGATGGGTGGCGTTGTGCGTACACTTCTTGTGTACCTCCTTGGCGGTGAATACACCCGCCTGAAACGTGATGACTGTGCGCCTTTTGCTTTTTTGGACCTGCACCGGGCCGGCACAGATCGGACATGATTCGGCTTCCGCGACAAATTCGATGCAGGGAAGAGTCGCACCGACCTCGGCCGTGGCCCGAGCAATTTCCGCTGCCGACCAACCCGCACCTTGTGCATGCCGGTGCAGCCAGTTCAACAGGTCGCAACGCCCCCCTTTTTACCGATGTTATCGAGATCATAACGGACAAAGACAACACCAACCTCGGCCATAGTCACCGGTGGCGAATGCCCGCGCAGATAACGTACTATGTCCGCCGCTTTTGCTCCACGATGGTGAAGTAGTGTCAGTAGGACCTGGATGATAACTGCATCTCCAATCTCGGGCGCACCCTCGATTACCGGCGCCTCGAAGGACGCACGCGCCTGACGTCGCTTCAGTTGCGCCCCGCACACCGCCGGGTCCGGATGGAGATAAACATAGAACCCGTGGGCCTTTTCCCGGTCAACCTTGCCTTGCTGAAAAGTTTTGAGCAAAACCACCTGTACCCGTACCCGGAGTACATCCTGGAGTTCACGCTGCGTCCATCCTGCTTCCGACTCCCAGACCAAACGTCGGATGGTTTCCCCGAGCGTTTTGTCCCGGGAAAAGAAAATATCTTCATAGGAAAACAATCCAAAGCGGTCATATCGGGTGGGGTCTTTGCGAGTGTAGTACCGCCCGTTGTAGTTGTAGCTGCGGTGATAGGGAACCTGTTGCAGGTAGCGGAAGCAGGTGGCACGGGAGGCATTATCCAGTGCGCTTTGAATGTCCTTGATTTCCACCACCTCGTTGGATTCGAACAGCGTTAGCAGCTTCTCGGCAGAACGTTTGGCCATAGAACCTCCTGGCGAGACTGTATTGCTACGATGCGATCATACTTAGGCTATAGTATCTCATTTATGATCAACTTCACACTTGATTCGTCCCCGGAAAAGGGCAAAAGGTCGTGTTGTGGGAGTTATGCCCAGAAAAAGAGGGAGAAATCAGTTGTGGCGTGAGACTGTATGTCTTGACCGCTTTATGAAAAAGTCCATTATTACAGCGGGTTACGGCTAGCTAACTGAAATCTGACCCGATACCCTGAGAACGTTAACTTCCTATACAAATCAATAGGTTAGCCGATTGTGGCTGAAAACTGGAAGTGTAAAGAATTCTGACACTACAATTTCGATTCGACAGGCCTGTCGCGGCACCGCTAACTCGAAGAGAGCTCGCATTTCTCACCATGTGCTTTAACTTCTTGCTAGGGACTTTCCATGCCAGGGAAACTCTGATTAAGTCAGTATTTCGTCAAACGAAGTGAAGCAATCCAGCACTGT
>CAMYOI010000544.1 GCA_947259955.1 uncultured Gammaproteobacteria bacterium | reverse complement strand
CACCGACGAATATCTGGCTGGCTTCGAACAACGTATCGCTGTATGCAAGCCTGCAGCGGCTGTTCTCGGATATAGAGGTCAGACATCTAGACGGGACCATGAGCACCGTATCGATATTGTCTTTACCGACCGCGGCTGTTGAGATTTTGGCGTGGTTCGTGTTCCTTGTCCTGCTGGGCTGGATCGCCATGGTAGCAAGGAAATACGGGTCCAGCAGCGACACGCGGGTGCGGTCCGCCGTTGCTTCGTTCATGTTCGCACTCATCCCGGTATTGACAACCACGGCTCAGAAACACTATTTCGTCATGATCATCCCCGCAATCATTTATGTCCTGTGCGCCTGGTGGGTATTCAATTGTCGGGATGCGGCGTTCAGGGTGCTGGTCGTCGTATCATTCGTGCTGCTCGCGGCAACCGGCCCCGCTATCTGGCCAACAGCCTGGGCGCAAATCTTCCAATCTGCAGGCGTAATATCCATTGCGGCCATCCTTCTGGCGGCGGCCATTGGTCGCAGTATCAACTCCCCGGGTCCGGCTAACGCATTCGGTAGAGCGCGAAATGTGTCCTGATTCGAACGCACAAGGTCATGGTGTTCCAGCCAACAGGCGTGGTCCTCCATCCTTGTTCAGCGTAGTCATCCCGGTGTACAACGAGCTGAAGGTGCTCGACGAGTCCATCGGACGCATCCGATCCGTTCTCGATAGGATGGATATTGCATATGAGATCATTGTCGTTGACGACGGCAGTACTGACCATACCTTCGATCATTTACTCCGGCTCAATCAGGTGTCGGACGAGTTGAAGGGCATACGTCTGAGCCGTAACTTCGGCAAGGAATCGGCGCTGCTGGCGGGGCTCACCGCTGCGAACGGTGATGTGGTCGTAACCATCGACGGTGATCTTCAGCACCCGCCGCAGTTGATCCCGGATATGCTGGATGCGTGGCGCGGCGGCGCAAGCGTGATCCATGCCGTCAAGCGCGGGCGTGATCCGGATAGCCGGTTTACTCGCGTGGGCGCGAGTTTTTTCAACGCGCTGCTGTCCGGAGTCAGCGGTCTGGATATGCGCAACGCCTCGGATTACAAACTGCTGGATCGCGCCGCGGTCGACGTGATTACGACGCAGCTTAGGGAACGGGGCCGGTTTTATCGCGGGCTTGCTGACTGGATCGGCTTCGAGCAGAGACGTATTCCCTTCGATGTCGAAGAACGTGACATGGGGTCCGGCAAGTGGTCCGGATTCGCTCTCGCCGAGCTCGCGGTTACGGCTGTCACATCGTTTACCTCGGCGCCGTTGCGCATTGTTACTCTTCTCGGTGTCGTGACCCTCGTGTTCGGCGTGATCGTGTCGGTAGAGGCATTGTTGTCCTGGTTCCGGGGCGACGCCGTTTCGGGTTTCGTAACGATAATCATCACGCTGCTGTTGATCGGCAGTTTCATTATGATCAGCCTGGGCATCATCGGGGAGTACATCGCCAAGATTTATGACGAGATCAAACACAGGCCCGTCTACGTAGTGGAATCCACCTGCGGTTTCAGGCTTGACGAACCGCAATCCGCCCATCGACAATTGCAAGATGGCGATAGCCGATGAGCTGGATATCGTTTTCGTCACAAAGGCGTTTCACTTCTTCGCTGCACAACGCCTGCCGCTCATTGTCCCAGTGGTGATAACGGGCCAAGCGGGGGTCCAACTCAACCGCTTCATCGGTGTATCCGGGATGGCACATGAGTTCGTATACCTCACCCGAACGCAGCGTACTCAATACTTCCGTGAGATACCGAAGATTCAACTTTCCGCTTCTCGCCAGGCCCAGCATTGCTGGTGCCCTGGAACGGAAACGTGCTGGAACGAACATTTTCATCCCGCCAATAATCACGTTCCGTGAAATCGATCCGGCCGTTTGCCGGCAATACCACTCGCTTGATGCAACACGGATGTGCGGGATCCCGTATTCCGCGGCCAGGCGCTCAGCCACGGTGAACACACCCGGGAGCATGTGGACGTGTTCATGGGAGTTTAGAAAACGCACCTCCATCCCACTCGAGATGCAGCGATCGATCTGGGTACGCCACTCCAGCTCCACGATTTCCAGGGGTATCCCGCCTGAGATCAGGGCCTTGATCAGAGTGAGCTTTCCCGGAAATTGGCCGCCCCCGCTTCGGTTCAGCGCCCGCATCTCGTCGGTAACGGGACGACCGTGAGTCAGGTTGAGATGAACGCCGGTATCCAGGTGCTCGACGTCCAGCAGTGGTTCGATTTGTTTCTCCAGTTCGCCCGCGTTGGCGAACACACCGGTAGCCGTCACGGCCCCGTGTCTTGCCGCATCGATTATCCCGCGGTTGACTCCGGGGCCGTATCCAAAGTCATCGGCATTGACTATCAGATAAGCGCAGCGTTTTTCTTGAGCGAAACTGGACAACGATCAACCGACCAGCGTCAAGGACGATGTGTTGCCAGCTTCATACGACGGGATCATCGTTCGACTTGTCGTGCTGCGATAGGATTTGCGCTTGCCTGATCGGGCTGTATTTTTGGGACGTTTCCGATCGCATGATGCCTTCGTAACCGTACTCCGGGGATCGTGCCTCAATGCATACGTTGGTAGACGCCGACAGAATGAGTTGCATTTCAGTACGCCGATGATGTGATTGCCGCTGCTCGAAGGGGCTCTGTCGTGGCATACGATGCTTGAATACATTGCTTTGCGCATTGAATAAACAGCGATTCTATCATTGAGATTGTTTCGCGTCCCGAGGCTGAAACGGCGCTGCTGTAAGATACGCTTTCTGCCCTTCAGCAACCTGGCAGATTTCGACCACAGGGTCCATGGGCAGCGTAAGGCGAATCTGGTAAGTTGAGCTGAATAGGTCTGTTACAGGTTGAAGTGCCGCGCAATCCTGCGGCACTATTCACTTTCCGCTTTATGGCGGCTTACCCTTGGAGGATCAAATCGATGAATAACAAGATTTTGCGCGGCGTGACTCTCGCGTCAACAGTGTCGTCTCTGATTGCGCTGCCCGCCCTGGCTGAAACGAAAAGCAGTATTGGTGCGGCAGAGGGCGCGGTGGACATCGTCGCCTGGCCCGGATACATCGAGAGAGGTGCCACGGATTCCAATTTCGACTGGGTAAC
>CAMYOI010000543.1 GCA_947259955.1 uncultured Gammaproteobacteria bacterium | reverse complement strand
CAGCGTTCACTCACGTTACGGCCTGCACACTCGCCAAGTCACCAAGTGACCTTCTACACCAGAGGCTTCAGCCACTTCGTTACCTCCATGACTGCTCCGATTGCTTCCGGCTGGAGCAAAATTGCCGGATGGGATTCGCACCCAATGAGAAACACCGCCTTTCCACGGCGCACGCCAACTGCGGACATCGCGTGGTCGGGCATAAAGAATTCCACTCAGGGTGATGCTATCGGATAATCCTGCGGCTAAGGTACGCAATCAAAATGACTTGAGGAGATAGGAGACAGCATGATCTGGTTGATCTTGGGCATAGCGTTATGGAGCGGCGTTCACTTCATTCCGACACTGGCTCGGCCTATACGGGAACGGTTGGTAAAGAACTGGGGAATGATGCGATATCGGCTGGTCTTTGCGCTGCTAATTCTAATATCCATTGCCCTCATGGTGATCGGCTGGCGTATCACTCCAGAGGTAGTACTTTACGAACCGCCGTCTTGGGTAAGGCCGATTGGTTTTCTATTGATGATTGTCGCATTCATACTGTTTGGGTCGGCCCAGCATCCCACTGTCATCAAACGCTTTTTTCGCCATCCGCAGTTGACGTCGATTGTCGTTTGGGCTGTGAGCCACCTGATTACCAACGGCAGCACTCGGGCGTTAGTACTGTTTGGCGGTCTCGGCGTCTGGGCATTGATAGAGATGCCACTGATCAACGCGCGTGACGGTGCATACGCCAAGCCCGAGGCACCGGGTTTGAAAGCCGAACTAATAGGCCTGGCCATCACCGCAGTGATCTTTATCGTCGCCCTCTTTTTGCACCCCTATTTTGCAGGGGTTACACCGATACCTCGCTAGAGGAATTACTCTATTCGGATTATCTATACCGCTGCGGGTGGGTTTGCTTATAGATAGTCCCTAAACCAGGAGGCGGCTTTTCGTCTAAGAGGAGTCGCTTCCCCTAGCCCGCTCGGTGGAATTTCAAGCAGATTGCGTACTTCAGCAGTCGGCCATGAGCCGGCTCTCGACACATGAGCAAACTTGCATTGCCTGACGAGCGAACATGGGTGGTTTGAACTGGGCCCGCCAGACTGGGCAAAGGGAACGATGTCGCCACCGCGTTAGGTTGGTCGAGAGGTGATATTCACTGTAGAGCGTGCAAGGACATGGGGGTCAGATCCATTTGGGGTCGACGACATCGCCGTTTTTCCGATAAATGCGTTGTTCATCGAAGCACACCGAAAGCCCTTTCGCTCCGTCAGGCAACTTCTCTTGGATGCCAATCACGAGTGCCGCGCCGTCATGCATGGCGTCGACGATGCGTCTTAATTGCTCGAGCTGAAGTGCATCGTCGAAATAAGTGAATACCAGGTTACGGCAGAGCACAAGATCAAAACGGCCCTCGGGTTGTTCCTGACGGATGTCCTGCGGCAAGAGTTGGACACAGCGCCTGTATTCCAACCTAAGACAATAGTTATCGCCTTCAATCTCGAAGGCTCGATCACGCCAGCTCTCTGGCATAATTTTCAAACTACCAAACTTGTAACCGGCGTCACGGGCGCGCCGCATCATGTTGGGATCGGCATCGGTCGCCACAATATCGATGCTCAGGTTGGGATATTGAGGCTGCAATTCCATAGCCCATAGGACCGCAAGCGTATAGGGCTCTTCACCGGATCCGCACCCGGCACTCCAAACACGGAATAGCGTATCGCTCCGATCGAGCACCTGCCGCGCAAGTGCCGGCAGTACTCGCTGCTGCAAGGTTGCGAAAACGCCTTGATCGCGATAAAAGCGAGAGATTGTGATTCGGCACAGGGCATCGAGCTCTACCCATTCGTCGGGATGATCGTGCAGATAGACCTTATATTCGTCGATACCTGCGAGGCTCAGGTCTCGCATACGACTATCGATCCGCTTACATACTTGTTTTCGCACCCTGCGAAAACCCGGCCAGCGCATGTGCAATAGTGGCAAGGCCCATTGTAGAAACCGCACGCACTGCTCGTCTTTCATGAGAGCTCCTGGTTACGCCACCATGATGCCAATCCGTATGGACGTTTTCGTGACTGACTCTAGCTTAACTCCGATGCAAAGGCATGCGACACATGATGTGAATCGGCGTGGGTTCAAACGGAAATCGGCGTCGTATTCTTATCCCCCTAGACGTTAACATCACGGAAAGCCCGGTTTCCTACCGGGCTTTTTTGCTGTGGATCTCAATTGACCGATTCCGATGGTTCTTCTTAGTCCCGTGAATGATTGATACGGGCAAGAGCAGGCCAAATTCGCGGGATCACTCGATTGTGACTTTGGATTGACTCCAGTATCCAAGAAAACGCCGGTATTCCGTGTTCCCGAATGACGGTTGTATCCGCCATAGCAAACCGAGCAAAAAGACCGTGCACGGGTAGATTTCGCTGCACCGCACGAGGCAGGACCCGGCCAAAGCTGTCATCCCTCTGCACTGCCAATCTTCCAGGCTTTGAGCAATCGAGGCAGGGCGATATCCCAGTCAAGTACGCCGGTCTTCTCCACCCAATCTTCATACTGCGCCGTTAAATCGGCCCAAAGCCGTAGGAATTTACTGCGTGCCAGATCGTTCAGTTCAGTTCGATCCGCATCCATGTCATAAAGCTCCCAATCCTGGCCGTACTGTCGGACCAGTTTGAAACGGCCATGGCGAACAGCGCAGTTGCCTTCGTGCTCAAAGAAGATAGGCTGCGCACGGGTCCCTTCCTTACCTTCGAGGAGATCCAGAAACGATTCGCCCTGCAGAGGTTGGATCTTATGTCCGCCAAGCTCGGGCAGGTAGGATGATCCAGTTGCCGCGAGGATCGTTGGCAGTACATCAACGACGTGACAAGGCTCGTGGACCACATTCCCGACACCAATCCGTTGCGGCCAATGGGCCCATCGTGATCTTGCGTCCATCCAGTGTTTGGTTCGGGAAAAACTTCGCCCAACCGTCCTCGGCCATAAACTCGGCACAGCCGCCATTGTCCGAGAGGAAAAGGATCAGCGTGTCCTCGTATTGACCGAGCCGCTTCAGCGCCGCAATGAGGCGCCCGACAGACTGATCCATGTGGTCCACCATGGCCGCGTAAGCCGCCATCTTACTGGCCTCCCAATCCTTGAGTTTGATGTCCTCCCAGGGGGGAACGTCTTGATAGCGGGGCGAGATGTCCCAGTTCTTGCGAAGTATATTGCGCCCATTCATCTCTTCGTGTCTGGCGGTGCGTATCGCATCCCAGCCCTGGTCATAGACACCGTCATAGCGCGCGATGTCCTCCGGAAGGGCATGCAGTGGCCAGTGCGGGGCGGCGTGGGCTAAGTAGAGAAAAAAGGGTTTCTCATCCGCGACCGCTTCCTCGACCATACCGATAGCCTTGTCGGTTATCGCGTCCGTGAAATAGAAATCCTCGGGGAAGACCTCAACCCGATTGTCGTCCTCCAGCATGAAATGAGGCGAAAAGAAATTGGTCACGCCATCAACGATGCCGTAAAACCTGTCAAATCCGCGTTGCCTCGGTGTCGGATGATCGATGTCACCGACGCGCCAGCTGTCGACTTCGCGGGCCATGAAGTCACCGGCTACATGCCACTTACCCGACATGCAGGTGCGATAGCCAGACGCTCGCAAAACCTCCGCGATGGTTGCGCTGTCATTGCGCAGAAAACCTTGATAGGCAGGACTGCCGAGATCGGCGCCCATATGTCCGACACCAGCATTGTGGGGATAGAGCCCAGTCAGCAAAGAGGCTCGTGTCGGGCAGCAACGAGCGCAATTGTACATCGATGTCAGCAGAGCACCCTGGGTTGCCAACAGATCAATATTTGGCGTTCTAATTTCAGATCCGGTCACGCCGAGATCCGAAAATCCCATGTCGTCTACCAGAATGAGAATGACATTCGGTCGGGCTACCATGGCCTGCTCACCACAAATACGTTGTTAATAGTACTCTACTCTAATCCATCAGTTCGCAAATTGGAGTCATCCTACGATGACCATTATGGATCGGGTGCAGATATCACTGCTGCAGAGCAGGAGAATTAAAGCCAATGGCTGCTCCTAGCCATAAAGCAGCCTGATTGCTGAGGGATTGTTTCTACTACTCTGTTTTTAAATTGAGGGTCTCTGAACGGCCAGGTGCGGCCGCTCGGGGTAAGTAGCACGAAGGGCTCCTCCATACTTTAGCCATTCGAATGCTATCAGGATGCTATATCTACGACTCCACCAAGTGTCCGCTTTCCCGCTTGTAATATACGCCTCCTTATCCCAGGATACGGTTGTTCGAATTCTGTGGGTTACAAAGATCCAACCCACAATACACGACATAAAAGCAGCAGGATTATTGGACACATGTGGGGTTCATTAATAGTTATAGCGCTAGGAGATAATAGTGGTCGAAGTTAAAACTGGAAAATGTCACTGTGGCGCTGTCGAGTTCGAAGTAACGCTCGACAATGGATTGGAGAATATTCGGCGTTGTAATTGCTCGCTCTGCCGGCGCAAAGGTGCGCTAATGGCTGGCGTCCCCTTATCAGGCTTACGAGTAACAAAAGGTGAGGATGCATTGACGCTGTATCAATGGAACACTAAAACGGCGAAACATTATTTTTGCAAAATCTGTGGA
>CAMYOI010000542.1 GCA_947259955.1 uncultured Gammaproteobacteria bacterium | reverse complement strand
TGTGAAAACGTGGACATCGACAGCGTGGAGGCGCCCAACATCAAGGCGGCGGCGGCAGCAAATACTTTTAGTTTTAAACCTGATCTGGACATTTCGTTCTCCTGTAGTCAAATTGATGTGTTGAATCGATCGTACAGCCTGTCAGCAAGTAACATGTCAACACCCGTAATGTCAGTGACACCCAGACTCGATCAGTGGGCAAAGTATCTCCCCGCTTGGCGCGCCGTCCGGAATTACCTCCCAGCGCTTCAACGCGCTTTCCATATGTTTTACCTGGCATTCAAGTCGGTTTATTTCGGTCTGGCTCTGAGCGATTCGCTGCTCGAGAATCCTCCTCACGTCAGGACAGACGGTCTTTCCCTGGTATGCCTGATTCAGAAGTTCTTCGATTTCGTTGAGTTTGAAGCCTAGAGCTTTGGCCTGCTTGATGAAATGGAGCCGTTGAACATCATCGCGTCTGAACAACTTGTACCCGTTTTCCGGGTGGCGATTGGGCTTGAGCAAGCCAATGCGGGCGTAGTAACGAATGACGTGAGCTGGAATTCCAGCTTGTTGAGCTAATTCACTGACTATCATGATTGAATCTCCGATTGATGACACAAAATTACAGAAACCGAGTTCGTGGCCATCCCCAAAGTTAGAAGACGGCTTTTTCTGCGCTTAGCAGGCTACAATCGAAGGCGAAGGGTAGTCAGATATATACCGGGCCCCGGGCTGGGTTGATGGGACTCTGAAAGGATGGTTTCGCTGGGCCTGGATGACAAAAATCTTAACGAAAAATCCCGATAAGAATGAAAAACCGGCGATGGAAGGTCGGACCCTGTCTGTTTAGGTGCCGGCAACCCCAAGTGCCGGTTTGAGTGAGATATATGGCAGGCATTAGGGTGAGACTTATGACAGCAAGAATCAATTGAATCAACTACTGCAACACTAACCAAGTCAGCGGATTCAGATACTTCAGCATCATAATCAAGATCGGCTATCGCAGGATCGAACAATCCCAGCGCGAGTACTGCAATTGTCAGGGTGCGAAATATCAAAGCCGAGTAAATCACCAATTGGGTGTAACAGAAAAATGGCGGAATTAGCACAATCTACGTTGACCCACGTCAAATATCAATGACTATTAAAAAACGGTAACGAGACGGATTCTCCGAGGTCCCGGACAACTAATGCTTCCCCGGACAATAGCCATGGGCATCCGGATTGAGAAATCCTCATAATCGTAGTGGCGGGCACTACTTTTCTTAGAGCAACAATAACGAAAAAGTTCCGATAAACACAATTGTAAACAGCTGCTGTAAATGGCGAGTAAAGCATCGAAATATGTCCCAATAGGGATTGACCCTGTACGGACTTACAGGGTTTATGCTTGATCACTCAATGAGTGAAAAGGGCCATGCGGCAAATAGACGAAGGCACTAAACGAGGCGGTAGACGCGCGGATACGGTTGGTTACGCGGTTCGGTGGACCAAAGTTTCGGAGTTCTTCTTGACCTATGTGCAGCGCACAGGTTCTAAAATCTCATGAAGGACAACCAAAATCTTTCAATAAACCAAGACGCTGGCCTATGCGCAGGCTCATCTTGTTTACATTCGTTGCAATCGGCACATCGGTTGCTGCCACCAGTTGCAGTCCGGTGAACGAACCCTGGGACACGACGGGCTATTCCATAAAACACCTTGCCCAGCCTCCTGGGCATCAGAAGCGTTTGCGGGACCACCTTTTTCATACTCAAGGTGAATTTGAAAGGCCTGCACACCAGATAAATTAGGGAATCTCTGATTAATTCAAAGGCTCGTCATTTCGAACGAAGTAAAGCAATCCAGTTATTAATTGTATTCAAAGGGTTATGGATTGCCGCGTCGCTACGGTCCTCGCAATGACGACATTAATCAGAGCTTCCTTAGGACTTTTCTGGGAGTGTATTTGTTGAATTGCAGGCCGCGAGCAGACTATTGTAAAGCTGGTTCCCATATGTGGATTTTTAGCACGTGCTACTTTATACAAATAATAACCAGGTCGAACATGTTCTATCCGTCGATATGCAGTACCTTTAGAGTTTGCAACCCCGGAGTAATTGCGGTAGTTGGTGTCATTGTCGGGACTTTGTCCGTAGCCGGATGTGAATATCAGTCAGGACATATGTTCGACACACCATTACCTGCCAGTTTCAATAGTAATGGCGAGAGGATTTATTTTACCGGCCGCAGCGAACGTAATAGTGAGATAAGTTTCGCCGGGGGAGGCATGCACATGCAAATGATGGGAGGTGCCTGCGCCACATGCCATGGCGCCGATCGACGTGGAGGTGCCAGGATGATGCCCTATTTCTGGAAGACCGCGCCACCCCTGACCGCGGAAGCTCTGTTTGACAGCCACGAAACCAATAGCGGAGGGCATGGCGATCACGACAGCTACGACGAGGCGACACTGCGCAGAGCCATAAATACAGGGCTCGATCCCGCAGGAAAAATGCTCGACGAACTGATGCCGCGCTGGCGTATGAATGACGAGGATATGGGAGACCTAATCGCTTTTCTAAAGAGCTAACATTTGTTTTCTTATGCCTAAACACTAAATACTTTTGAAATACTAAATCTGTACTGACGGAAACTATATCTTGTGGCGCTTACACCAAAAGAAGAAATATGACTAACCAGGCCAAATCACTTTATTCAATCGCCGGCTTACTCATCTCGCTAATACTGTCAGCTACTGCAGCCTATGCAGAGACAGGAGTAAGAGACCCCCCTGAAATGGTTGATAACGGCGCGGTTCTCTATCGGCAATACTGCAGTAACTGCCATGGTAAGGAAGGCGTCGGCGAACCACCGATTCCGTGGAGTATCCGGAGGCCGGACTATTTCACGGCGATGCCACTCAACGAGTCATCCCACGCATGGCATCACGGCGACGAACAGTTGGTACAAATGATCCTGAAGGGTACGTCACGGTCCCGCATTCGCATGCCGTCGTGGGACGGTATTCTCTCGATGTCACAGGTGCGCGACGTGATAGCGTACATGAAAACCAGGGGCCGAAACACATGAGGTGCATGTGAGCGGCTTCGTCAATGGGAACACCTCTTTTATCGCACCGGACAAGCAACATGAAAACTGAAATAGCTATCAGACAACATGCAAAATTTTTGTTGTTGCCCGGGATCCTAATTCTCTTGTTAACTGGGTGGGGTTGGGCGCTTGCTGCTGAAGATCAGAAAACTGAATTAACGATCGATGAAGAACGCATAGTAAAGCGCTTGAAAGAAGAACTCATGCGAGAGTTAACAAACGAAGGATTCTTGCAACAGCAGATCGACATCGGGATTCAAAATTATATCCGAAGACAAAATGAGGCCCAGGCAGAGGCACGGCGGCAACAGCGAAGCCGGGCGGACAAACTGGCGGAAAACATACGTCCGGTATCGGCCGATCGGGATCATGTTTATGGCGATCCGGATGCACCTATTTCCCTTGTTGAATATTCCGACTTTGAATGTCCGTACTGCAAGAAATTCCACTCCACAGCCAAGCGTTTAGTCAAGGCCTTTGACGGCAAGTTGAACTGGGTGTATCGGCATTTTCCTCTTGCGTTTCACAATCCCGGTGCTCAAAAACAGGCCGAAGCCTCTGAATGCGCAAGCGAACTCGGGGGAAACGACACGTTCTGGAGTTACACAGATACGATTTATGAAAGAACAAAGTCAAATGGCCGGGGATTTCCGATCGCTGATCTGGTACCCCTGGCCGTAGAACAGGGATTAGATGAAAACCAATTCTCTGACTGTCTTGAAAGTGGACGATATGCAGAGCGAGTGAACGAGGATTTTGACGAAGGCTCCAGTATTGGAGTGAGCGGCACGCCCGGAAACATCTTCGTGGATAATCGGACCGGCCAGGTCCTGGCACGCCCAGGAGCACAGCCTTTCTCCGTGCTGAAGGCCGATGTCGACAAATTATTGACGGCTGAATGACCCAGTTTGACAGGAATAATCTGAACAACACGACATGCCAAACAAGCAAGACACTTTGTTCAGTAGAAATATGAACTTATTAGTTGCCCTATGTGTTTGTGTAACCGGGCTGGCGGCTCTGTGGATTTGGGGCGGAGATTTGTACTCGATAAATGCTATACAGATCACTCGACTGGAAGAGCGATTCGGCGACGCGGGGCCTTTGCTAATCGTAATATTTATGGCTCTAGCAATTGTGATCAGCCCGCTGCCAAGCGCCCCCATAGCTTTGACGGCTGGAGCAATCTATGGTCATACTTGGGGGACGATATACGTGGTTGCGGGCGCGGAACTCGGAGCACTTTTTGCATTTATGCTAGCCCGTTGGTTTGCTCGCGACATGTCTACCGGCTGCTGGATGGACGTATAAGATACAACCACCTTAACTCACAAAACCTTCTGACCGCGGCCGTATTTGTCTCCCGCCTGGCGCCGTTCATCTCATTCGATCTTGTCAGCTTTGCCGTTGGTTTGACTCGTATAACGACACTGCGGTTTGCGCTCGCAACGCTGGCGGGCATTTTGCCTGCAAGCTTTCTACTGGCTCATTTCGGTGACGAGTTGACCTCACTCGATACCCGTCACGTCGAATTTGGGTTACTCGCGGTTGGCTTGCTGGTGGTGATTTCCTTGCTCGTACACTTGCGTAGGCGAAGTGGAATAGCTGATACCCGTGAGGATGCGCAACAGAGTTAAAACCTTATCACCCTAAGCGGGAGAATAAGCAGTGAGACTATTTCCGAAACACGCAAAGTTTATTTTAACCGTCATATTGGCCGTGTTGGCAACGGTTACCGTTGGTCAAGCTCAAGAATCAAGCGCGCCGCCTACAAACATGCCTTTCAGATACGGCCTTGGCTATGAGCAATATCTGGAGCATTGCTCAGCATGCCACGGGCAGTCTCTCGACGGGACGGATAAGGGGCCACCCTTGATGCATGCCTACTACATGCCCTCTCATCATAGCGATACAGCTTTCTATCGGGCAATCCGGCGGGGAACACAGCAGCATCATTGGGGCTTTGGCGACATGGCGCCGGTTGCGGGAATCGCCGAAAATGAGGCGCGCGGCATTGTAGAATTCATCCGCTGGTATCAACGCGAGTCGGGTCTGTTCTGAATCCCGCTGGTTGTCGAATGGCGGATGCGGAAAGTCTGAAATTCACTCGAAATCAGTCCTCCGTGTTTGACACCCTCACACCGGTTTCTATCCCCTTGATCTATTTCACAAATACACCGATTTCGATAGATTGATCAAAATAATTTCATCGGGCCTGCATCCTGGCCGCGCCGTCGAGGCGAATGACCTCCCCGTTGATCATCTGGTTGTCGATGATGTGCATCGCCAGTTTGCTGAACTCATCGGGACGGCCAAAGCGTTTGGGGAAAGGCGCCTGGGCGGCG
>CAMYOI010000541.1 GCA_947259955.1 uncultured Gammaproteobacteria bacterium | reverse complement strand
GGCCTCATGGCCAGCAGCCTGCTGACTGCAGCTTACGCAGACCAGCACAAGAGTTTCGCCGAGCAGGCCAGCAGCGAAGCCAAATATGCTATCGGCGACTTCAAGCCGGCCCCTGAGAAGATGAAGACCCGTTACGGGACGCTTGAATTCCCCCGCGGCTATCCGACAGAAGAGACGGTGCAGAAAGTCTACGACGAGATGGATCTGCAGCGCGCCACGCAGCTCTACCTCGACATGTACCCGGCGCTGTCGGCGCACGGTGTCATGAAGGGATGGGTTCGAGACCTCGGCATGACTGACAGCTCACACATCCGCGTGACCGCCGACCGCCTGGACTCGAGTGCCCTGGGCCTGACCGGGAACACCGAGAGTCTCTACGCCTTCGCCGTGTTCGACCTGAAGAAGGACGGCCCGACGGTATTCGAAGTTCCACCGGGCGTCATGGGACCGTTGGATGATCACAACTTCCTCTTCGTGGCCGACATTGGCCCCACCGGCATGGACCGGGGCCAGGGTGGCAAGTACCTGCTGCTGCCGCCGGACTATGAAGGCGACGTACCCGACGGTTATTTCGTCGTGCGATCACCGACCTACATGAACTTCTCCTTCATCCGGGCGAACGCCGACAAGGTCGGCTTCGGCGACAAGGCCCTCGAGTACTACCGCAAGCACGCCAAGGTTTATCCGCTGAAGACCGGCCCGCGTCCACCGATCGTCAAGAACGTCACAGGCATACCCTGGAATTCGCTCGCACCCGAAGATGCCGCCGCGTTCAAGTGGATGCACGAGATCATTGACTACGAGCCGGACGACGCCTTCGGCAAGGAGCTGCTGGGCAGGCTGGCTTCGCTGGGAATCGTCAAGGGCCAGCCTTTCGCACCCGATGCGCGGATGCAGAAGATCTTCGAGCAGGCGGCAAAGGACGGTGTGGCCATGTCCCGCGTGATCGCTTTCGAAAGCCGTCAGCCGGATGCCGTGGTCTATCCAGATCTGAAATGGGAGAGCCCGTTTATCGGCAACAGCTCGACGTTCGACCCCCAGGATTACATCAATCTCGAGGCGCGGACGACCTTCCACTTTACTGCCATTGGCATTACGCCCGCCATGGCGATGCAGATGCCGGAAGGCACGGGCTCCCGCTACCAGACGACCTACAAAGACGCCGACGACGACTATCTCGATGGCAGCAAGACCTACAAGATGACGATGCCGCCGAACGTGCCGGTGGCGCTGTTCTGGTCTGTCACGCTGTATGACCCATGGACTCGCTGCGAGCTGCGGAGCCGCCCGTACCCGAGCATCTCGAGCCAGCGGACACCGGCGCCGAATACCAACGCCGACGGCTCCGTCGACATCTACTTCGCGACCGAAAAGCCCCGAGGCGTAGCGGAGCAAAACTGGATCCCAACCCTGCCCGACCGCGGGTTCTTCGCATACATCCGCTACTACGGCCCGCTCAACGCGTTCAACAACAAGACGTGGATACCGAACGATGTGGAGTTGGTCAAGTAGACGATTTGCCGGTAGCGATCGGCAACGGCCTGAACGACAGCCAATTGGACAAAGGAGAATTGTTATGAAATCGCAGCCCAAGAATTTTCTGCTTGGCACAGTGGCTTTGTTTGGCGCGATGATTTGGGCCGGAAACGCACTGGCCCAAGACGAGGAAGCGCTGGCCAAAGCGGCACAGAACCCCATTGCCAGCCTGATCAGCCTGCCGTTGCAGAACAATACGAACTTCGACGTGGGTCCGCTCGAGAAAACTCAGAACATCCTCAATATCCAGCCCGTCTATCCTTTTGCAATCAGCGAGAACTGGAATTTGATCGGGCGGGCAGTCTTTCCGGTGATATCCCAACCGGCTTTTGCGCCCGGGCAAAGTCGTGAGTTTGGTCTGGGCAATACAGTGATAACGGGGTTCTTCTCGCCGTCAAAATCCGGAACCTGGACCTGGGGTGTCGGCCCGACGTTGGCCGTGCCAACCAATACCGACGAACGTCTGGGCTCGGACCTCTGGAGCCTGGGTGTGTCATTCGTGGCGCTGACCATGCCCGGCAATTGGGTCATGGGTGCGCTGATCGGTAACACCTGGTCGGTGGGCGGGAGCAGCGACCCGGACGAGAACGTTCTGCTGGTCCAGCCTTTCATTAACTACAACATCCCCGACAGCGGTGGATGGTACCTGTCGTCGGTGCCGATCATTACGGCTAACTGGAAAGCGGACCAAAGCGGCGACGTATGGACGATCCCGCTCGGCGGCGGCGTCGGCAAGATCTTCAAGGTCGGCAAGCAGCCGCTAAATGCACAGATGCAGGCGTTCTACAACGTCGCGAAACCGGAGTTTGGGGCGGATTGGCAGCTCAGGTTGCAGCTGCAGTTCCTGTTCCCGAAGTAATTTTTTATGGCGCGAAATCGCCGGCTATAACACGAGGACATATCAAATGGGCATTTTTGGTGACGACAAATTACAGGATGAACGCATTGCGGCCCTCGAGGAGCACGTTCGTGTGCTGACACAGACAGTTCAGTTCGGTCAGGTGGAGTTGGCGAAAGCGCGTATCGCGATACTCAAACTGGAGTCGGCGCTCGGTGAAAAAGTCTCGGTGACGGACGTTGATCCTGCCGTCGTAGAGCTGAACGAGGAGCTCGGCAAGGCGCGTGAACAGCTGGAACGCTCCAAGGCTGCAGCATCGGAAAGCTGGAACACTTTGCAGGCCGGCGTTAATGACGCGTTCGCGTCGCTGAGCACGAGTATCAATGAGGCCTACGACAAAGCGAAACAGGCCTGACGAGTTTATCGCGAGCAGAGAGTGGTGGCCGATAAACATGGCGGCTATACACCATCTAACCAACTGGGAATTGAAAAAATAAAACACATCAACACTATTTGCTGGCCGGCTTGTCAGCGATTAGCCTGCTCGGCACATCCTGGGCGCAATCACGCCAATATAAGATGACCACACAGGTTCCGGACAATGAACGCACCCGCTTCCATTACTACGCCACCGGTATCACACCGGTCATGGTGAAGCCTCCGGTTGGCGCGGGTTCTCAATACGTCATCGGCCTGCGTGATTCAGAGGGTGGAATTCTGAATGGTTCCAATACCTACAAAATGAATATTCCAGCCAACGTCCCTATGAAGCGCT
>CAMYOI010000540.1 GCA_947259955.1 uncultured Gammaproteobacteria bacterium | reverse complement strand
TGGACCCAGGTATACCGCTGAACCATGAACGGGATTTCCCATCACGGTGGTGCGCTGCCGGATATCCGTGTCCCCGGTTCCCTCGTTGTTATCCCAACCCCGAGTCCACTGAACGATTGGGTCGTCTGCAGCGTCGACATCCGTGACACTGTTTATGTCATTCTTCATGTCGTCGGTCAGGGCATCGTCGGCGGAATTATCCCACCAGAAACGCCGGCCACCGCTTCCATCCGAAGTAAATATGATGCGATCATCCGTGGCGCTGCCGCCTTGCCGCAGCGACTGGGCCGTGGTGGTCGATTGTGCCTGCCACCACGCGGTGACCGTAATGCTGCCATCTGACTCGATTACATCGGGCGTGAACGACCCGTCATCCCCGAGTTGGCGGGCGATGAGGTCGCCTGCGAAATTTGTTGGATCGAAGCGAATTTCGAACAGTGTACCGCCGTTGGGGCTCAAATTGGATATGGACAGTGCGGGCGCGCCCATGAAACCGTAAATCCCGCCCGTACTCTGCGCAGCGGCCCAGGATACGAGCAGCAACGCAATCGATCCCGCGATGAGAGACTTGCGATAAGCGAAGGATTTTAAAATCCCCGGTTTGTTTTCGATGGTCAGGTTGGACATGGCGCACCATCCGTTTTCATACATTTGCGATAGAGCGTTTGTACCCGCGTCAAGGCTTTGCCGTTGGGGCCTTCGGCCCGGCCGGTCACTCGGTAGAGGATGACTATCTTGTCATCCTCTCCGGGAACGGGACGCCAGCCGAGATACTCGACGACGTATTTGCCGTTGTATGGCGTTACATCGAAAATACCCGGATCCGAGTCCCAGTTGATGGTGTCCACACCGCTGTTCATCGGCGGGGTAATATCAATGGTGCAGCTTCCCAGGTCGGCCAGGCAAGTCGACACCGCATTGTTCCAGGCGGTTTCTCCGGCCAGTACGGTGCTTTCGGCATTCTGAAAAGAAACCTGCTTGAGTAGCGTATTGCGGGCCAGGAACATCTGCAGACTCGAGGAACCCATGGTGGTGACACCCACGACCGTCACTACCAGAAGGATGAGCAGTGTGACGGCCAACACGGCGCCCCGTTGTCCGTATTCCGGATTTTGTCTGCGACGCCGCGTCATATGCCCAGCCCGGACCAGTTCCGGATAAACAGGGTGTCTCGGAACACCTGGCGCCTGAACCCGTCGTTGAACGGGCCTAAAACCCGATCGCCCATCTGATAGGTCCGGGTATTGGTGTAGTTGGATTCAAAGGTGTTGGCGCGCACCAGGGTTTCGACAATGATTGACATCACGCTGTCGACGTCACCGGCGGAGATTCCTTCATTTTCGTACCTATCGACGCTGCCGTCTCCATCGGAGTCTAGACCGAAGGTCACCTGGAAATCCTCGACGTATTCGACCAGACGCTCAGTCGTCACGGCGCCGCCCGAGATCACCTCGCGCACCAGCGAGGGTATGCCATCCCCCGCGGTTTCGGACCAGGGCCGGACATAATAGGCGTGGGCAAGGACCTCATAGGTGGCGGCCGGAACTTCCGCCACACTGGCGGTGATGGTTCCACCGCTATCCGCCTTGGACACCGATCCCTCTGTCAGTGAGGTCCGCAGGTACAAATGACCTGGATGATATACCGTGACGGGGTTGCTCGATGCGCGTCTGATGGTCAGAATATCGGTGTTGGCCTTATAATCGGCGTCCGGAACGCAAGGGTCGTACCCCGTATTGTCGTTGTTCACGGAAACGAAAGGGTTGGCGTAGTCCGTGGCCCAGCCGGTCGCACATTCTTCGCCAAGAGAGACATCTCCGGAGTTGGTGATGGTGTCCGGCGAATAATTCAATCCCCAGTAACCTGCCATCCGGACGTCCTCCCGCAGCAGATGCAGTGCCATCCGACCGTTCTCCTGAAGGTTGGCCATATTGTCCTGTGCGACATAGGCATGCTTGTTGTTGACATAGATTATGGTGACGGCGCCGGACAACAGTACACCGATGACCAGCGCAATCATGAGTTCTATGAGACTCAGCCCTCGATTTGAAAAGGCGCCAACGAATCGGGGAACGTTGCGAAAAACGCTCATAATTGTGCCGTGATCGATACGCTTTTGACGTCGGCCACCCCATCGTCGTTGCTGTCCTCCACCCAGTTCACCACCACCGTTACGTCCGAACCGCTGACCATGATCGCCCCGTTTCCGTTGGGCAAGATTGTGTTGTTAACGGTGTTCCAGCTGACCAGGTCGTAGGTCGCCAGCGCGGCGGCGTCACAGGTGCCGCTGCTGCAATCGCTGCTGAAACTGGAAGGCAAGGGATCCTGGACGTAGTTGCTTGCCGCCACGGCCGCCGGATTCGCCCGCATCCGGTCCACGATGTCGTACGCCTGGGCGGTGGCCTGACTTCGATAATAAGCCTTGTTAACGAACTTGACGCCGAGCCCGTGCAGAGCGGCAATGCCCAGCAGGGCGAAGGCAAGTATAACCAACGAGACCATCACTTCGATCATTGTCACCCCGTGCATTTTTTGGCGACGATACATGCCGGTCAGCCGCATGAAACACTCGACGTCCTGACTTCACCGCGCTGGGTGATGGTTACGGCGCGCCCGGTCTCACCAGTACGGCCATCGCAGATCTGAAAGGTAACAGGAAGGCTCGTGGCAATGACGCCTCCGCCGGGCAGGAAGTCGAAACCCGTGACGCCGTCCGGTCCATTGATAGTCTGATTTCCCTGCACCGCGGGGATGGTCCGAATTTCTTCATCTGTGCCCGAGTCAAAGGCGGAGTTGGCATTCACGTCCAGGTATACGATGAGGCCGGGACCCCATTCATCGGCCGCATCGCCTGAATCTATTGGGCTTATCCTAATCTGCTCGGTGCGCTTGATCGCTTCGATTCGCGCGGCGTAGGCCGCCCGAACCATATTGTTGGTATAACTGGTGATCTGATTATTGAGCAGGATGTCACGGAAATAGGGCGCCGCTATTGCCGCGAGAACCGCGGCAATGACGACGGTGAACATCAGTTCGATCAGAGAGAATCCTTTTGCCACCATGGATAAATGGTCTCAAACAATGACACCCAAAGTATTTGCGGATTACTAACAAATTGTAAATTACCAGATTTACAGTACAAATGGCGTTTATTAATCGACAGAT
>CAMYOI010000539.1 GCA_947259955.1 uncultured Gammaproteobacteria bacterium | reverse complement strand
AGCGCACCAACGACGAAAGCTGGAACGGCTGTGCTTATGCAGAGGTCTGCATAACTGGCACAGCCGCTCCAGCTTGTACCGCTGGTGAGCCCGGGCGGCTACGCCGTCAGGTAAGGAGAAACCGTTGGCCTTGGCGAGCGCAAATAGTAAAACCCCCACCTTAAGGCGCCAGCCTGCGGCAGGTTGATCCCTATTGCTTGCCTCTTCGATCATCTCTGGTCATCTGATGGTTACTGAAAGCCAATAGCTGGGAAAATAAACGCATTCCCACGGAACGGTTTCCACATGAGTTATTGATTTCCCGGGAGCCACTGGTAGAGATACCAGCACAAAAGGACCAGCAAAGCGAACCCGACTGGGTAGAGCCAGATCGTATATTGATCGATCTGCCGCGCCAGGGTCTCTCGCCCACTGAACTCCATGCGACGGAACATCACGTTTATCACGACAACCAGGCCGGTCAGCACAAAAGCTATCACGAGGATGGCGTCAAGGAATGTCACATAACCCAGCTGCGGAAGATTGTCGGAAATCGTAAAGTTGAAGGCGACGAAGACCAACAGGTTGCCACTGCCAATATCGATGCGCTTGCTAAAATCGCGCAGAAAGAAGGTCGCCCAGGAGACCAGAATAATGATGGTCAGGGGAATATAGATGCGCAGAACGTAGTAATCCAGATGGCGCTGCCCGATAAAGCCTAGCGTGAAGCGTGAACTCGGATTACCTGTTATGCCATCGACCTCGGAAACCTTCGCCCAATTCTCTTCGAAGATCCACGCTTCCTCGCCGAGTCGCTCTCCCAGACCGTTATACTCTTGCATCGCCTGAAAACGAACGTACCCGATGGGCCAAGTGGAGTCGATATGGACAAAGAACTGTTGTGAGTCCGACGGGTATTGGACGAAGTCAAAATCGGGCGCCTGTAGGATTGTTGAGAACCGTTCGAGGTAGACGGCGTGCCCATCGGCGAATACCGTGATGCTCTGTTCCTCAGAGAATCGCCGCCCCTGCTGATTGTGGATCACGAACGCTGGGGTCAGGAGGCCATGCTCATCGACGAAGCGGGTGAAGGCGGGGACCGTGTACGTCTTGAAGTCGCGTCCAAACTCATGGGCGTCAAACGCAAGTATGGGATCAGTCCACTCTAAGCGTAGATTTGCCACAACACCGAAGTTTTCGGATTTCTGGTTGACGTCTGTGATTTGGTCCACCCTTACACCCACAGCGACCTCGAGCGGCTTCTCCGGTGTTGCTGCATGCAGGGCAGAAGCCAGACGATGCTCAGTTTGTGCCAACGCCGTTACGGTCCAACCCACCATCACAACGAGCACACCAAACAGGTGAATCAAGTGGAAAAGTGTTGAACGATTGTTCCTCATGATGCTGGAAGCACGTGGCTGGGATTTCGCACCTATTGGAAAGTGAGCCGGCTTTTAAGCATACGGCAATGGGCTGTCCCCGCCAAGGCGGGGAAAGAACTCAATTGATACCAATAAAGTGATAGCTTTTGTTAAGCTGGAAACGGTATGAAATCGGTGGGGCCGGAATATGTAATTGTGTCCCGAGTTAATAACCCGAGATTTTAATGCGTTGAGAAGGTGAAGGCCGGCGGATCGAGAATGTCTGCTATAAAGAGTATAACTCGGAAGATCAGTGAGCCCTTTCAGACGACCGCTTTGTAGAAAGTAGGTGCCCAGAAGTTTCACCGCCACGCCTGAGATTTGCCTATTGTAGCTATTTGCCAAAAGCGTATGAGCTGCCCGACTCGGCTACAACACAGGGACCAGAATATGAAACTATAGTGATCTCGTTAAGGGAAATGCAGCCCACATTGACAGAGTATCAACCCGAACTATTACAGAGAACCAGACCCCACCCGTCAGGGTCCTCGAAACAAACCGCCCTTCCGTCCCAATAGGGATTTTCCGGTTGCACAGGCTCGTAACCGTGAGAGTTTAGCCTGGCTGTCAATTTCTTTATATCTCCTGGGTCTGAGAAATATAGGACGAGTAGATTGTCTCGCGTTGGCGCTGGGGCGCTTAAGCCATTCTTGTGACGAATTAGTTCTAGGTGAATGCTTTCGTCAGGCAAGCCGAGCATTACCCCGTCATACCCATCGTGATCCTCAAACGACGAGAACTGGCGCAAACCGAGCCCATTCTTATAAAAATCCAGTACAGCATCCCAGTTGTCAGTGGGCTTGGCAATACGGATTCCATCGACTGCCACCCCTTCGGGCCAATCTGTGTTTTTGCCGTTTCTCTCCATCATTGGTTCCTCAACTGCAGTATCAATTCGCGATACTTGCGTGGCAGAAGGGGAATTACAAGCCTATTAGCGATGGATATAGTGTATGCATCAATAGTGAAGAGTAACTCAACCACTGCTAATGTCTCTTTGCTCCCAATGAAAACTCGGATGGCTGGAATGAAATGAAGCACTCGTTCGTTTGAATGTAACGACTATTATAGTTAAACGTGGGTACTGCAACACCGTGGGGAATGTCCGCTATGAATGAGAACAGACGATCATCCGTTTTTACTGCGACCGTCTCCTGTGGGTCGGAAGCAGTCTGTTAGGAAAGGCTTATATTACCTATGTTTGATCGCTAATCGAGGGGCTGCTGTAAACCCGAAAGCGGCCGATTCAAGTGTGTTGGTCTGACAGCGAGAATCGGAAGTAAGCAAAGCGGGGTGGGTGGTTAAGACACTTCATTAAGCGTTACTATAAACTGAACGAACTTGCATGAAGAACAAATAGCCCGGGTCGCAAAAGTACTCATTGCAGAGGCGTCCTTCTTCACGTCGAGTAAGGAAATGAGTGAGCTTCAATCGGCACTCTGCGACACGCTACCTGATCTGGTGGCGAGAGATTGATTCAGAAACGTACTGCTTGATCCAAACCGGTTGTGTAGTTGGTCGAAAAGTTGCCGGTCAGCGATCGTAGTTCATAACATCGCCAACCGGCTGACGCATTTTAGATCTCTGTCTGCTCCGCCATTTCCAGGGCATCATCTACCTCTATTCCAAGGTACCGCACAGTACTTTCGAGTCTATGTCCCGCGGGACATAGGCTGGATTGAACTAAGCCGCGTCCTTCGTCCGCGGCGGTGGGTTTTATCCGCACCACGGTGCTAATCATCACGGTCTAAGCAATCTCGACGAAGTCCTCAGCTTT
>CAMYOI010000538.1 GCA_947259955.1 uncultured Gammaproteobacteria bacterium | reverse complement strand
GTTGTTCTGGATCTGGAGACATCTCCGGAGGTGCAATCCGCGGCGGCGGCGATGGCGGACCGCGTCAGACAATTGCGCCCGGATGTTCAGCGAATTGGATTTACCGTGCAGAACATGGCGCGACGTCCGGGCGCCTACGAACTCATCGTGGGAGCGGCAACGGATCCAGTCTTCGGTCCGGTCATTCTGTTTGGTGAGGGTGGTACCGCGGTCGAGGTAATCGCCGACAGGGCGATTGCACTGCCACCGCTCAACATGAAGCTGGCCAGCGAATTGATCGATTCCACCCGCGTAGCCCGCCGCCTGCGCGGCTACCGGGACCGGCCGCCGGTTGATCGCCAGGCAATTCAGCATATTCTAATTCGGATCGCGCAACTCGTTGCAGACGTCCCGGAAATTGCGGAAATCGATATCAATCCACTGCTTGCCGACGATCGGGGGGTGCTGGCGCTGGATGCGCGCATCCGGGTGCAGAAAACCGACGTCCGCGGCGCCGACCGCCTCGCCATTCGGCCCTATCCGAAAGAGCTGGAGGAGTTGGTGAATGTGGACGGCCTTGATCTGATGCTGCGTCCGATTCGGCCCGAAGACGAACCCAATCACAAGAAGTTTCTGGACGAGCTGGATCCCAAGGATATCCGGTTCCGGTTCTTCGGCTCTATCCGCAACTTTGCTCACAGTCAGCTTGCCCGTCTAACCCAGATAGATTACGACCGCGAGATGGCATTCATTGCTGTCGAATCCCACGGATCAGATCCGCACACCATCGGCGTGGTTCGGATCGTTTGCGACCCGGATAATGTTGAAGCGGAGTTTGCCATCATCGTGCGCTCTGAAATGAAACGCCGGGGGCTCGGCCGGGCTTTGATGAAAAAGATGATCGACTATTCCCGCGGCAGGGGAACCCGTTGGCTGGTTGGGGAAGTACTTGCGGAAAACCGGTCGATGCTGAATCTTGCCAGGAGCCTTGGTTTCGAGACCGAGCGTATCCCGGGTGAAGCCGTGATGAAGGTGCGACTGAATCTGCAAAATCACCCGGCCGACGAAGGGAGCAAGCGAATAGTTTAGAAGCATCCCGTCCCAAGTCCCCCTCGGACAGGCTCCCAGCCCGCGATTCTCAGCAGGATCCCGAGCGATGGCTAACTCGGTTTATACATATGTCTATCGGCCCCGTTCAACAGGTCCAGCACCGAGTGATGCCGCTCCGGATCGAATTCGCACAGATCGACGCTGAATCGAATATCGTAACCTCTGCGTTGTTCCTCGTTGTAGGTGCGAACCGCCTGTTCGAACCGCTCCACCATCCCCAATCGCGAGGACTTCCTGGCGCCCGACAGCAGCGCTACGAACTCGTCACCTCCGAGCCGGCCAATGACATCCGACTTTCGAAAAGAATCGAGCAGCAATCTTCCAAACGCGGCCAGGGCGCGGTCGCCCTCGGCGTGACCGTAGCGGTCGTTGATCTGTTTGAAGCGATCCAGATCGAAATACAACATCAAGGCCGGTAGCGACCTCCGCTTGCACAAATTCAGGGCGTTTTGTGCCAGCGGCAGCAATCCACGTCGATTTGCGAGCCGTGTCAGCTCATCTCGGGTCGCTAGCTGCAGCGCGGTCAGCTCATGTTCGACCATCGTCGTCAGGTCACGCAGCAAAGCCCGATCTTCAGGGCTCATATCCCGGGGTTTTCTATCGAGCAGGCACAGCGCCCCCAACCGGGCGCCGTTCGGATCGTAAAGCGGACAACCTGCGTAAAATCGGATTCTTGGCTCGTCGACGACCAGCGGCTTGTCTTTGAATCTTTCGTCCAGCAGCGTGTCCGGCACGATAAGCAGGTCATCCTTATGGATGGCATGGCCCCAGAACGATAGGTCGCCCGGGATTTCCTTGGCGTCCAATCCCTGCACGGATTTAAACCACAAGCCTTCGTCATCGATCAGGCTGATCAACGCAATCGGAACTTCGAACAGCCGTCTGGCAATTCTGGTCAGTCGATCGAAACGCTCTTCTGGACGGGAGTCGAGAACGTTCAGGGGCCCGATTTCGGCCGGTGTTCCCGGCCCGTTTTTAGGCGGGGTGGGTGTTTTCATTGAAGTTCCCCCCCGGGCGTGTTTGCTCATATGCAGGATCACTTTCTACGCGTCCAGTCTGCCCGTGTAGATCTCGTCAAACCACCTGTTGAGTGTGACAAACGCCGCCAGCACTTGGGGGTCGAAGTGTTCGGGCAGGGTCCATCCATCGCCGTCGCAGATCGCGGTCAATGCGACATCGTGCGAGAAGGAGTCCTTGTATGGCCGCCGGCTTCGAAGTGCGTCATAAACATCACAAACGGCAACGATCCGGGCGGACAGTGGAATGGCTTCTCCAGACAGACCGTAAGGATAGCCGGTGCCATCCCAATGCTCGTGGTGATACAACGCGACTTCCGCAGCCACTTCGAGGTACGGAAAATGGTAGTCGCTCAGCATTTCGCCGCCCAGCAGGGTATGCCTGTTCATGATTACTCTCTCGGAGCGGGTGAAACTCCCGGGTTTTTGGAGAATCTCTTGTGGGATGGCCAATTTTCCGATGTCGTGCAGCTGGCTTGCGAAGTAGATCTGCATTTGCAGGTCCTCGCCGAGCCCGAGCTGCTCGGCAATCAGGATTGCATATTTCCTGACGCGCATCAGGTGATCGGCGGTGACCTCGTCACTTATCTCCGTTACTCGCCTCAGCACCGCTTCAACATCGCGGCTTCGGGACGAATCTGTCGATTGTTCCCTGCGGACAAATCGTTTCATCGCGGCTACGGCGCCTAGGCCGATTTCGTGGCTAATGTTAAGCATGGCTGTCCACCCCCAGAACCTCGTGGAAAATCCAATTTGGTTGCACGCATAAATGCATGTTTTCAACACCGTTTACATTGAACACACTAAGTCAAACCTGACTTCCTGCAAAGGGGCGTGGTGTTAACAAATGTAATTTGACGGATCGATTAAAAGGTGTCGGAAACCTTATATTCCACGAAAAATGAGGTTGCCGACACCTTAGGCTGCCTGGTCGATCTGGGTGAGCAGCCTTTGCAGGTCGCTGTCAATGGCCTCCAGCGCAATGCCGATGCCCCCCTCGGACTGGTGCGTCACCGTGCCGTGGAAACGCAGCCAGCGGATTTGGCCGGAGATCCGGATACTGAGGATGAGC
>CAMYOI010000537.1 GCA_947259955.1 uncultured Gammaproteobacteria bacterium | reverse complement strand
GTTCTCAGTAATAGGATGGCTCAGTTCTCGTAGGAGATTCGATATACGGCGCCAGCCTTGTCGTCGGACACCAGGATGGAACCGTCGACATATTGCTGCACGTCCACCGGGCGTCCCGAGTACACGCCGTTCTCCTGCAACCAGCCTTCGGCAAAGGGCACGGTCTCGGCGGCGTTTCCATCAGCGTCGAGAAATGTCACCATGACCCGCGCGCCCCGGGGCTTGGTAGCGTTCCAAGAACCGTGCTGGGTGCTGAAGATCGCCCCCTTGTACTTATCAGGAAACATATTACCCGTGTAGAACATCATGCCCAGGTCAGCAGCGTGGGCCACCGTTTCAACCTGAGGGGGAACATACTTGGCGAGCAGGGCTTCGGGGATCTCCTGGTCCTTGTACTCGTTGGTTAAAACCTCGCCGCCGCCGTAGTAGGGATGACCGAACCACATCCCTGTCTCGGGCATACGGTTCAATTCGCCGGGAGGGGTTTCGTCGCCCATGCCATCGACTTGATTGTCGGTGAACCAGAGGCTGCCATCGGCGGGATTGAAGGCATGCCCGACCGAGTTCCGGACGCCGGTGGCAATTACCTCGCGACCCGTACCATCGCGATTCATACGAATGATGCCACCGATGCCAACTTCATTGGGTTGTAGGACTCCTCCTCCGCCGGTATCAATTCGCCCTGAGGAACAATGGGCACCGCTACAGTGTCCGGACTCTCCATGAAGAATTCCGCGGCGGGAAACATCAATACCCGGTTGCGCTCGACAACGAATAAGAAACCATCCGCCGAATAGCAGACGCCGTTCGGTATGTCGAAGGTGACACTCGGACTGAACTCTTCGACGGTATCGGCAACATTGTCCATATCGCGGTCAGTTGCCGCCCATACTTTGGACTTTTTAGTGCCGACCCACACGGTGCCTTTGTTGCGCCCTATTGCCATATGGCGGGCGTCCGGCGCCAGAGCGAAAAGCTCGATCTTGAACCCGTCAGGAAGTTTGATGGTCTGCAGGACATTGCGCAGGTTGTCGGCAAACTTCCCTTCCTGGCCAATACGTTCACCCGGCTGGGTTCCCGTGGTTTTGAACGAACCTAGTTTCGATAGATTATTTTCGTCGCCAGCCGCGTACGCCGGCACGGAAATGAACGGCACTAGCGCACAAAGTGTAACTACCGATAGTTTATTTGCTTTCATAGTTGTCTCCTCGATTCCAGTGGGTGTAGCTGGGGGCCGCCTGTCCGTTTGAACGCCTGTATATCGTGGCAATCCGCCACACCGAGAATAAATGTCGATCGGAGCGAACTATGATCGCACGAGCGTGGAACTTTCTCGTCGATCACGCCCCAATGTGAGCGTCCTCCACAAGCGGTCGGCGTATCACGGTCCGGGTGGATGAAAAGGCTTCGCCTGCGCATATCGATTGCAGGAATTGTTCAAGAACTCGGCGGATCCTCGTAGATAATTTAATTCGGTTTCTGTTCGAATACAAGATCGGCCTGTACGATCCCTGCTTGACCGGACGAACGGCGCAGCCGGCGTCAATCCGTTAAGCCATTCAATCCATTCAGCTTTGACGATCTACGCGATAAATCGCGTCATGCTGGTCCTGCATCACGAGCGGCGACACATCATCTATTTCACCTTTTTCATACTTGCGACCGGTTGAACCGCCCGAAATCAGAGACAATATCGCTGCTTCACGTGTCCGCGGTCCTCGTCATCAATACACTTGTGTGGCCGCATGAATTGCAGTGAAATCGTGCACCGCAATCCTGTCGATCTAATTTTCAGGAGAGACAGCCGCCATTTGTCGTGCGGTCATGCACGATTCATATCGCCACAAGGTCAACTATTTGAATATTGGTAGCTTGAACCGATTTCCAGCGGGCACATGTTCCCCACTGGCCATTCACGCGAATGCTGTACTGGCCTATACGAGTACCCGAAAGTTTTATCGGGCGATTTCCCGGATATCCGCAGATCGTCAATTTGGTCCAATACTTCAGATACTGGGGAGTTTTTACTCTAACCCCAAACTCTGGGAGTCTGGGAAAGCCTTGAGCAAGGTCGACAGTGGTGCTATTTTATCCGAATCCAATAATGGGTCACATTTCCACGGCGCCGTGCGCGACGCCGGATACGATGAGGACAATAACAACTGGTTCTGGGCGAAATACGCGCCTGACGGCAGCCTGGACAAGTGCACGAAGGGAATGATGATAAAATTATGAGTGTTACCAACGAGCATCACTGGAAGAAAGTTTCATCCGAATGTTTCCGGCCTGCCGCGCGTAAGATAGCCGGTTTGTTCTTTGCCGCGACCGTTCTCTTTGCCACAATGTTGACTGTTTCAGTCGATAATGGCGCGAGGGCCGCGGAGGACGCCGACGAGGTCCGCACCCTGTCCTCGGATGCCCCGGATTCGCCGCGACGCCATTTCCGCATGCAGGAGGTCGCGGAACTTCCCGCAGCCGAAGCCAACAGACTCTATGATATCGTAAAGGGCTCACTGGCCAAGGGGTACGCGTTTTCAGGGTTTGAAGGCGCTGACACTTATCAGAGTCTTGAGCGTTACAACTCCGCGCCGTATTTGTCTGCAACGCATGGCAACCACTATGTGAATAACTACGCTAACGGCATTTCGTCTAAATACGGCAATTTCGAAAAAGCGGGACAGCTGCCTGTCGGTTCGATAATCTATAAGGACAGCTTCAGCGTGGCCGAGACACAGCAGGAATTCAGTTTTACTCGATCGAGGCAGATCGTGCTGGGTCCTCTGTTTATCATGCGTAAGATGGAACCCGGATTCAATCGGGTTACGGGAGACTGGCAGTACATTCAAATTCAGCCAGATGGCACACTATTCGGGATGACCGGCGGCGAGGGCGCAGATCGCGTCGAGTATTGCATTGGCTGTCACCTGGCGCGAGAAGAGTTCGATCATCTTTACTTTATTCCGGATTCCTATCGATCAAATTAGTTACCTGCGGTTGAACTGCCCGAGGCCAGTCGACCTCCTGGTCATCGGTTGCGTACGATATCAGCATCGATGTGAACAATTGTCGGAAGGGTGCTGTCCACTTCAAGGCTAATCGGTCAGACTGATGGCATGAAGAACACGAAACCGCGTTATCACAGATACCGATCCTCTCCACGAATCGTCAGCCACGCAGGCTGACACTGCCATCGTTTTTGCTTAAGTTCGAGAGATGTCGAGGAATTGCTCGCTAAACGACTTATGCTCGCTCCCTTCGAAACTCGTATCCGGAAATACTGTTGTTGCCGTTGCCTTGGGGAGTTCCGCCTTGACCAAATTCACGCCCACGCCAACATGAGTGTCGGCATTAAGGTGAATTACTTGTGCATATTACATTCGCGGATGAATTGGAATCGCAGCGGGCCGCGGGATAAATAACCGGGGAACCGGTTAACGGTTCCCCGGTGTGGATATTACATCATACTATTGATATCGACTTCGTTGCCGTCCACCATCACTTTCATTGGCATGATGACGCCGCCGTCCACCATCTCGCCTTCAATGGTGGCTTCCTTCGCCATATGCGGTGCCAATAACGGCGCAGGCGCGGCAATGGTGTGCATCTTACCGTCGATCAACAGCGCAACCGGTATGCCCATCTTGGCACAAGCCGTGGCGCAACCTTTCAACGCGCCGTCTTTGTGGTCCTGGCCTGTATTCTTGTTGCTCATGGCCATGCATCGAGTGTCCACCAACTGCCCGGTAAAAGAGTCCGCGCTGACGGTAAACGGGACGAGGAATAATATAGGAATAGAAAGTGCAATTAATTTACGCATTACTGAGGTTCTCCTTTGATTTAACCCAGGGTTAGTACAGGCTTGGCCCGTACTTAAATACAGACCAGTTGACGGCCTTAATCATTACTTCAACAACCATTTTCGTACACTTGCGCCGAATAATTCCGATAAACGGTCAGTTTTCAACCACCCCGGCTAAAAATTCGAATGTCTATGGTTGTATCCACATCGTTGGATCATTCACCCACAGCTTGCTCTTTCGAGTCTTCGGATTGGGAATGGCAATCAGATATCCGTCCCGCCCAACCAGAAAGGTCTGGGGCACCACTTTCACGTCGAATGCGCGTGTTGCCTGTTCGCGTTCATCGAACAGCACCGGAAACGAAAACTTATGCTGATCCTGAAACGCCTTTGCATCCGGCAGTTCGTCATATACCGCCACCGCCAGTACGGTAAATCCTTTGCCCTTGAACCTGTCGTGGATTTTCTGGAATTCCGGCATCTCGACCAGGCAGGGGTAGCACCAGCTCGCCCAAAAGTTGAGCAATACGACCTGTCCGGCGAAATCGGACAGGCGCAGCCGCTCGTCTCGGTCCACGTACTGTACTTCAAAGTCAGGCGCTTCGACCCTGGGACTCTGGTCGTCAGCGGCAGCGCTAATGAAAATACTTCCGAGCAACACCATGGCGGCAAGTCGGATCCGATAGAATAAGGGAAGAGGCGAAGAGTTCATATCTTGCCGATTAACCGGTTGAGGCGTAATTGAATAGACCGGCGTATGACGGATTTTATTCCAGGTGGCGCCGATGTTTCACTATATATACACCACGCACCATTTTACCCTCGGTTCGTCGCGCCCGGCCCTTCGCATCGCGTTTGGTGCGAAATGTCTCAAGTTAGGCAGCCGAAACTTTAACTTAAGGAAACTCTGATTAATTCAGTATTTGGTCATTGCGAACGAAGTGAAGCAATCCAGCACTGTTGTCCTACAAGAACTTCTGGATTGCCGCGTCCTGCCACGCTTCGCTCGCAGCTTCGGCACGCTC
>CAMYOI010000536.1 GCA_947259955.1 uncultured Gammaproteobacteria bacterium | reverse complement strand
CGACCGCTTCATCGGAAAACGGCGACGAGAGAAAATCAATGTCCTGGTCATCGGCATGGCTTTTGAGATCCATCCACTCGCCTTCCGAGAAGCCTGTGCGCAGAAAATAGTCGTACCTCGGCTCACCCCTGAAATATGGCGGCATGGGCGCATCCCTGGTGGTTTCCGCGCCGGGGATGTGCGTCTGGAACTTGATACAGTCGGCTCGGCACTCCGCGGCGAGTTCGATCAGCTTCCTGGCGTTACCAAAACTACCGTCATGGACGTTGCCGATCTCCGCAATGATGTAGATGTCATTCACGATAGCTGCTCAAGCCGCGGAACGTGTTTTGTGCACAGAATTCACGATGATGCTGATCATCACGCGAGCTTCCTTTCGTTTCTTTCCACCTTGGATTGCAGCTGCCAAAGGCGGGAGTAAATACCTGATTTTCTGATCAGTGTTTCGTGGTCGCCCCGCTCAACGAGCGATCCCGAATCCAGCACGATAATCTGATCGGCATGGGCAAGCGTCGATAATCTGTGAGCGATTATGATCACCGTCCGCCGCCCCGATTGCTCGCGTACGGTTTGCTGGATCAGTCTTTCAGACTCGCTGTCGAGTGCGCTTGTGGCCTCATCCAGGATCAGCAATCGTGGAGAACGGACGATTGCCCTGGCGAAAGCGAGGCGTTGCTTTTGTCCTCCAGACAGTCCGAATCCCCGTTCACCAACCACGGTGTCATAGCCGTCCGGTGTATTCAAAATGAATTCTTCGGCGTGTGCAGACCTGGCCGCCTTTACGATTTCCTCCTCCGTGGCATCAAGCTTGCCAAACTGTATGTTGTCCCGGATTGTCGCATTCAGCAGAAAGACGTCCTGATCGACGACGCCGATCCGCTCACGCCATGAGGTCAGATTGATTTCAGCCAGGTCCCTGCCGTCCACCAGAACCCGCCCGGAGCGCGGAGAATACAGTCCGAGCAGCAAGTCCACCATGGTGGTCTTGCCCGCACCGGACTGCCCCACTATGGCAAGTGTTTCTCCAGCCGGAACGCTAAAGGACACGTCGTCGATTACATTTTCACCCTCCTCGCCGAATCTGAACGTTACGTGATCGAATTCAATCGAGTCCTTGATACCATCGATCTCCTCCCCTCCTTTGCGCTTGTATTGGAAGGATGGTTTTATGAACAGCTCTGCCGCCTTCGTTGCCCCCGGCAGCGTCTGCAGTATGCTTGCCCTCATGTGGTTGAGGCTCGTTACCTTGGGCATCATTCTGTTCAGAACGAGAATGAAGGCGAGCATGCCGGAAAGCACCGATGTCTGCTCGCCACTGGTCATAAAATAACCCCCGAGCAAAAACAGTGCAGCCATAATGATGGTCAATGACTCCAGAATCGGACCGATGGACGACTTAAGCAATACACCCTGCCTGCTGGCCACCATGCCTTCCTCCAGCGCGGTTATAATCCGTCTTGTTGCGTATTCCTCCCGGCCGAACACGTGCACCAGGCGGGATGCGTGGATAAAGCCGACCATTCTCTTGCTCATCGCAATTCCCGCCCTTACCGTTCGAGTGCCTATCGCCTCGAGCGGGCGTACAACTTTATTCAGCATCAATGTAAATAGGGCAACCAGTATGAGGGCGCCAAATGTCATTTTCCACGAAACCCAGATGAGCACCGCGACATAGCTTACCGTCATCAGAATGTTGGTTAACAGGCCGCTCATCTGACCTATCAGGCCCGCCGCTTGACCCGCCTGACCTACGTAAGCACTCAATCCACCGGTGGAATACTTCCCTATCTCCGAGTAACTCAGGGAGAAGATCTTGTGTATCGTCTTCCTCTGCAGGTCCCCTTTTACGCGCACACCCAGATAGGCACTGGCGGCAGACCCCAGATACTGCAATCCTGATCGCATCAGTTGACCGCCGATACCAATGGCGATCAATACCATGAAAAACGATTCACGACCCATCGTGCCTCTGAATTGCTCCACGAATTCACCTACGACACCGAGGCTGGTTCCCAATGAAACCGATTCAGGCTCCACGATGGTGGCCACAGCCATCGCCAAAATGATCATGGATCCGCCTTCGAACAAGGCGGTGATGATGTTCAACACGAATACGAGAGTGACGAGAATCCTGTGGGTCGCCGCAGTATTCATCACCAGGTCTATCGTTTTCAGGCTTGTTGGGTCTACCCCGCGAAGCCAGAGCTTCAACAGCCATTTCAGTACACTGATCATTGCCGACGGGCTCCGCTTCTTCTGCTCGAGTTCACTGGAAAATCCCGTACAGGATCAGCGCGCAAGGGAGTAGCCATACCAGCCAATCCGAGAGTATCTCGAGCCGATACCTGCGCTCCGCGGGAGGAAACCGGAAACGATGCCAGTTTTGTGTTTCGGCGATGATGCGCGCATTGTGCTCCGCCTGCTCCAACGTAAACCCGCGATTGATATACGCCGCGCAAACCTCGGCTCTGTCGCCGGAGCGCAGCTCCTCATAGGCGCAGTTCCAGATGCATCCCATGTCCGCATCGATCACCTGCTTGCCACGATCGCATTCCGTCTCCACCAGCACGTGCCCCTCCAGACCCAGGATCCGACCCCTGATGCCTAGCTCCTCGGCTTTGGCCAATAGCAGCAGCGAAGCCTGATCGCACTTACCGGCGCCCCGGGTCCACAGCAACCGTGCATTCTGGGTGTTCAGAAGCTCCGGACGGACAAATCCGGCTATACGCATCAACCAGTTGTCGAACAGGTTCAAACGATACTTGCGGTGGACAACGGAGCCCGAGACCAGATGAAATAACGCCTCGATTTTCTCAAGTTCCGGTCTGCCGCTCCGTTCCAGATCGCGATATCGCGCCAGGGCAACGGCGGGAGGAAACTGCCGATAGTCATAGCCGTCAACAGGCTTCCGGCCACGGGGGCTTGTCCCGGGGACCGCACCGCGCAGTTTTCCTGTAAGATTTACGCCGATCAGCAGAAATCCAACCAGGACACACGCCAGGGCCATAGGCTAATTTGGTTTCTCGAGAACGTAAGGGCCAAGAGTAGAAATACCATCCCCGGATAGATCGGTGGTGATAATCATCGAATCCTTGAATCCCGAAGCGTAGTATGCCGAGGCGGCATGGGCCCTGTGGTGATTCACGAATCGTAGCTTCGGACAGCGTCCGAACAGATGTGTCATGTAGC
>CAMYOI010000535.1 GCA_947259955.1 uncultured Gammaproteobacteria bacterium | reverse complement strand
GGGGTCATGGAGGCATTGGGGCGGATTTCAGCCCGGAAGTCCTCACCCTCGTGTCCAATCCGCACCGACACTGCCAAAACCCGTCTCCGCAATCAGTTGGGGCCGGCAAAGTACCATAGGGCATCATCGCCTTCAAGCCGGGAGGAATAAGTGGAATTTATGCCTGCAAAAATTTTTTTATAGACCAAAAACACTGAGATCGAACACATTCTGGACGTCCGGCAATTCACCCGCAAGGTAAGATAATGTCGCGATCCGTGGCCGGCCAATCAGCCGGGTCAGGGTGTCGATGTTTTCCTGCACTCGTTCCCCGCCGCTCTCGCAGACATTGGCTACCCAACCACTCAGTTCGACCTCCATTTGCGAAATTGATTCCACCGACAACAGGGCGTGGTTGATGCAGCCGAGGCGGACCCCAACAACCAGGATGACGCTCGCGGCCAATTCCGCCGCCAGATCGGCCACCGTGAATTCGTCGCCCAGAGGCACCTGCCAGCCGCCTACGCCCTCCACCACGAGCCAGTCTGCCAGGCCGGACAGCCTTTGATGCTGTCGGTGGATCTCATCGAGCCTGATAGGTACACCGATCTCGGCGGCCGCGATGTGAGGTGCAATGGCAGGTTCAAAAGCATACGGATTGACCTGTTCGTAGGGCACGGTCACATTTGCCGCGGCCATCAGCTTCTCCGCATCGTCATTGCGCAATCCCCGCCGTGTACGCACGCAGCCACTGGCCACCGGCTTCATGCCCACCACACGGAAGCCGCGCGACACCAGCGCCCGCATGAGTATCACCGATACATACGTCTTGCCGATCTCAGTGTCGGTACCGGTAACAAATATCGTCCGCGCGCCTATGGTCCGCCCTCCGACTTCCTCAATCTCTCAAGCGGCACCACCACGCCGCCACTGTCGTCACGAAGCTCGATCTGCATCGGCGCCCAGGCATGTCCGTACACGATTTCACACGTGCATTGCAGAAGACCGTTGTCGTTTCGAAATGACCGGCTGATTCGTTCGAGCTGGTCGAATTTCTTTTTCCCGGTCAGGCCGGGATGGCGCTCGGCCAGCGCGTTACCCGCCCCCAGCTGTTTGAGATCGCTAAACGCATCGACCAGATTCCTGTGCGTAACAGTCACATAGTCGACGTCCATGACGGGCATCGCGAACTGGTGCGACACCAGCGCATCGCCGATGTCGTGCATGTCGGTGAACCGATGCACGTGGAGAACGTCGTCGATTTCTCGCCATAGCGCAACCAATTCGGCAAGTGTGTCGGGACCAAACGTGGCGAAGGTGAGCAGTCCCTCGGGCTTGAGGACCCTCAGGTACTCGCTCAGCACCACCTCGAGCTCGCACCACTCCAGTACGGCATTGCAAAAGACCATATCGACGCTGTGACTGGCCAGCGGCGTACTTTCCACGTCGCCGCATATCGGAAAGATCTTTCCGCGGTCTGTCAGCGGCAGACGGCCGAGCATGGAGGGCGATATGTCAAGCATGAAGAACTCCGCATCCGGGTAACGCCGCATCAATCCCGGCAGCGCATATCCGGTCCCGCACCCGGCATCCAGGATCCGGTGAGGAGAGATTTTGAGCACCTCCAGGCGGTCGATGAGTTCATCCGCCGTGCGCTGCTGCACCACGGCGGCCTTGTCATAGGATTGCGCCGCGCGCTCGAACGATCGACGCACCTTGTTCTTGTCCAATTGACGGCTCACCGACAAACCGTCAGTAAAAAAGGACTGCAGGCAATTGCACCAGACATCAACCCAGTCATCGCGAGGGAGCGCCAGCGGCCGTGGCGATCCAGTAGTTCCTGCACTACGAAACCTGCGCTCGAATAATCCGGGGTTTTGAATTCAATCAATTGTTGACTGACCGCACCCTTGAGTATTGATTCCAAGTCTTTCAAAAAGCGCCCGGTCGTGCTCGACGCTGGCATTTCCCGTGGTCAACAGCTTTTCTCCGTAAAATATGGAGTTGGCCCCGGCCATGAAACACAACGCCTGCAGCTCATCGCTCATCTCGTGCCGGCCTGCAGACAAGCGGACATAAGATGGCGGCATGGTAATGCGCGCGGTAGCAACGGTGCGTACGAACTCGAAGCCGTCCAATTCGTCCGCGCCCTGAAGCGGCGTGCCGGGCGCCTGCACCAGCATGTTGATCGGCACGCTCTCGGGCGGCTTCGGCAAGTTGGCCAGTGTCGCTATCAATGCCGCACGATCCTCGCGGGACTCCCCCATGCCTACGATGCCGCCGCAGCACACGTTTATTCCACAGTCCCGCACGTGCTCGAGCGTATCCAGCCGATCCTGGTAGGTTCTGGTGCTGATAATTGATCCGTAGAATGCTTCCGACGTGTCCAGATTGTGGTTGTAATAATCGAGGCCCGCATCTTTCAGCTTCTCTGCCTGACGACGGGTCAGCATGCCCAGCGTCGCGCAGGTCTCCATACCCAGCGCCTTTACCGACCGTACGGCGTCAATGACCTGGTCGAGATCCTTGTCCTTGGGTTCGCGCCACGCGGCACCCATACAAAAACGGGAAGCACCGTTGCGCCTGGCTTCCTCCGCGGCGGCCGATATCGACTCGACGCTCATCAGTTTTTCCACTTCTACACCGGTGCTGTAGCGCGCACTCTGCGGACAATAGGCGCAATCCTCCGGACAGGCGCCGGTCTTGATGCTCAACAACGCACTCAATTGGACGGTATTGGCATCGAAATGCCGGCGATGAATTTCCTGGGCCCGGTGCATGAGGTCCATAAACGGTTGCTCAAAAAGCCCGAGCACGCTTGCGGCTGTCCATTGCGCACGATTTGCGCTATCGTGCGGGTCAGGACTGATCGACAGGGAGTTCGACATGGAATGTGGATCTGCAGGTTGTCAACCCAAGAGCATGCCACGGATTGACCGTTGTGTAAAAATTGCGCTGGACGCGCTGTTCCCGATGCGGTGCATCGTGTGCAATTCAATGGACGAAACGGGGCTCTGTCTAAGCTGTTCCGCCGCTGCCCCGAGGATAGACAACCCGTGCCGGCAATGCGGTGCCGCGATCGCCGTTTTCCTGGGGGATATCCGGTGCGGCCGCTGCCAGGCCAGGTCTCCGGCTTTCGATTCGACAATAGCTCCGTTTAGCTATGCCCCTCCCCTCTCCACAATAGTTCATCAATTCAAATATCGCCGCCGGATC
>CAMYOI010000534.1 GCA_947259955.1 uncultured Gammaproteobacteria bacterium | reverse complement strand
CCGGGGTCTCTGCACAAAATGGCAACTGCCATTTTCACGTCCGGGTCCGTCTGTTCGACTGCTTGGTCGACAGCTGCTGTCGGATGCGGTCCAAGGCTTCCTCCGCCCGCCGCGCCTGCTCTTCGGTCCGTGGTCGATCACGTTCCCTGCGCTTTTGCTTTTCGGCGGCCTCGCGCTCGCGGAGACGGGCGTACTTATCGGCGTAATTCGGCATGAAAATATCCTGCATGCGCAGGAAGGCTTGTACGGTCCCCTTGAACCAGGCTGCGGGCCCGCCCTTGAAACCTTGTCCCCACTTCATACGCCCGCCGAGTTCGTCCAACAGCATCTGTTGTGCTTGCGGTTGGTTTGGGAGGAGGCCCAGTAAGACTTTGCCGATCCGTTGTTGATCAATGGGGCGTAGACGAGGCGGGAAGACCAGACCCCGAAGTTCAAAGGGGATCTCGGTATTGGTAGTAGTAGTATTTTTATATAGATTACTACTACTACTACGTGATGTTGGGATTCTGTCAGAATTAGCACGTCCGCTATCGCCGCCGGGTTCGTTTGAGGTCAATGGATGCACTGAGTAAGCATTTCGTACTCTGCGGTTTCTTGTTGCATTTCCGCCATGCGGTGGTTCAATCAAGACAACATTGGAATCAGACATGGATTGCCGGCGTGTCAGCGTCTTCAATGCATTGGCGCCAATGGAATAGAAGCGTCCGCTTTGGTTTTGCAGGGCCTTGCTTGCTTCTAAGGTCTTCAGTATCGGGTCGGTGGGCGCCATGATATCGACACCGTGCCTTCGGTCTTCGGTAATCGTGTCCCAAACAGCTTGCGCAATGCGTTGGATGCGCCGGTTATGATGGTCTTCGGTTTGCGACTCCAGCCAATCGATATACCGTTCATCGATTTCGAGTGCGTAACTGAGGTCCCAAGGTTGATAGGCAATCACATACAACTGACCACGCATAGCGCCGCCCGTATCACGGATCTGGTTAACGATGAGCCATCGCGTTGCCCGCAGTGCGGCAAGCGAACTCGCGATCGACATTCGGCTGACGTTGACCAACCGAGAGAGTTGATCGTAGGTCGGCATCACGGTCCCGGCGCCGACAGCACCAGGAGGGTTCTCGGTTTCGGCGATAGAGAGTATCCCCTGCCATAAAATCTTATCGTAGGGATTGAGCGCAGGGTCGCGGAGTATGCATTCCGGAGTAGGGGTTAGACGGTTATCGAGGAAGATGACTTGCTCGTTGCCGCCGGCACCCGAGTTCGACAGAATGTTGCGGCGTTGCTCGATCAGAGAAACTAGTGCACTTTCCGACACAACGTTCACGCGATCATCCTGGCGCTAGGCGCTTTGCCCTAGCGCGTTTGCAGAAGACGCGATTACCCCAACTGGATTCGTGCGGCCCTGTTCGGTGAGCTGGATGTCATTGATTTCATCCCACACGATGCGCAGGGAAACGTCCAGAGCTTCGGCGATACGGAGCAAGGTCGCGGCGTTGAATTGCCGGCCGCTCTCCGCATACAAGCGAAACACGCGGTTGGCCAGCTGCTCATCGGGTTCTCGATGTCGGCCGGCTTTAATCGGGACGTTTAGTGCCTGACGGGTCCGTGTGTAAGCGCGGCTTGACATGCCAAAGAAGTAATTCATCATGGCTTTTGGAGCATCGGTGCGAATGCAGCGTTCGATCAGCTCGCGATAGCCCTTCTTCCGATCCAGCTGACGAAAGACTTCATCAAGCGCTTCTTCGTTGATAGTAAAATCAATGCAGTGGCCACCCAGTGTGCCGAGCAGCAAAAGATCGGTTGTTGTCATCCGACTGATGCGCAGCGACTGGTCGGGCCGAATTCGTAGTCTTCGCATCTTGTGTCCGTCGTACTCATTGATGACTCGTGCCAGGTAGATAAAGAACTGCTGCATCAACACCGCATCGCTGTCGCTGTTTCCGGCATAGTTCGACGTCATTGCCCGTTTACCTCTCGAATTCCGCCGGCCGCGTGCCAGGACTTTGGCTCTTTGAAAACCTGAGGCAAGCAACGTTCACCACAAGTTATCCCTCCCGTTGGCTGTGGCGATTAACTGCCGGTATGCGGTGAGCAGCGCCAAGAAGTCGTCCCAATCTTGGTCATTGATGTTGGCGAGATGCGCGTTGACACCCAGGAAGGTCATGTGTCGACTGAGCCGGCTAAGGTCTTGGGTCATCCACGCCCCTCGGAGCATAGAGTCTTCAGGCAAGTAGGTCTTGAGAACTTCGTCTGGCAGATCCAGTGTGTGACTACACATCACCAACAGCCACCAACACACTTGACGCCGATGCAGCTCGACTTTGGGTAAGTCGTCCCACCAGTAGTCGGGAAGGACTTCTTTCACGATGAAACCGTGTCCGTTGCTTGGCGTAAGCTCGATGAGCTCATCAAAACCACTGCGTTGCGCGATCTTCATTGCGAAGGTATAACAGCGGCCACGCAGCGATTTGATGTCGGTTGCATCGGGCAGGAGCCGTTCCGTAGGCTGCGACGCTGCGGTCGTCGGCCCGACGACAGGTGCGGGCGGAGGCACTGTTTTGACGGGACGCGGCCGGGCGCTCGTCTTCTGCGGTTGTTTCCGGGGTGCGCCCGCGCCAGTAGAGTTTGTTACGGTGGTATTCGGGACTGCCGTATCGAGATCCGCTCCCGCCTCGAAGCGGTCGAGGTCGTTGCTATTGAGCGCGGCGCCAATCCACAGACCAATCGTTTGGTAATCCGCGTTAGGAACGTTATCCATTTCCGCCAGTTCATTCTGAAAATTGACCCGGATGCGTCCGTAATCAAGCTTGAACAACGTTTCCGGTTTCGCGTCGAGAGGGGCCGCTGCGTCTTCGACCATCCGTTGGTAGTCGCGGTCTTGGCGGGCAATTAGCTCGTAGAACACCGCTTCAAAGCCGCGCTTGTCGCCGAACCCATGGTCGATCCAGACACTGCAGAGCTGCTTGCGGAACGTGATTAATTCTCGGACCGCTCCTAGTGTCATTCGACCTTGGACGAGAATCGTGGGGATCCACTCGTACAGGACGTCAGTGGCATAGCGCATGCGATAGAACATTTCCGGCGAAATGTCATCGCCGTAGTGTTCGGCCATGTAGGCCGTGAACGCTTTAACGCTGGCCTTGCTCGGATCGTCGGCTTGAGCGGCAAATAGTTCGAACTGATAGCGTTTGGCTTTCGCCTG
>CAMYOI010000533.1 GCA_947259955.1 uncultured Gammaproteobacteria bacterium | reverse complement strand
CCGAGGTACAGGAGTTCGTAAGATTCGAGGTCGGCGAGGGGATCGAGAGGAAAGAGGATGATTTTGTAGCGGAGGTCATGGCCCAAGCCAAAGGGGCGTAATGGTGCCGTCATCTGCCGTTCGCTATAACAGAGTCCTGTTGAAAATCAGCGGGGAAGCGCTGGCAGGCGAAAGGAAGCAAGGCCTCGATAAATCCGTTATCGAAGACATCTGCAGCGAAGTCGGCAACGTTGTAAAGCAGAACGTGCAGGTGGCGATTGTCGTCGGTGGCGGCAACTTTTTCCGTGGGGCCAGGGCCGATAACCTCGCGATGGATCGGGCCAGCGCAGACTATGTCGGCATGCTGGCTACCGTCATGAATTCAATCGCTCTGCAGCAGGCGCTGGTGTCAATGGGAGTCCAGGCGCGCGTTCAAACCGCCATACCCATGTCACCTATCGCGGAGCCCTATGTACGTGAACGTGCACTCAACCATCTGGAAAACAACCGAGTCGTTGTGTTTGCTGCCGGTACCGGCAGCCCGTTTTTCACAACCGACACGGCGGCAAGTCTGAGGGCAATCGAAATCGGGGCCGATCTTTTGCTGAAAGCGACCCAGGTAGACGGCGTATACGATCGCGATCCCAACAAGTACGAGGGTGCACGCCGCTATGATAAAGTGAGTTATGATGAGGTCCTGAGTCTGCGGCTGAATGTCATGGACGCCACGGCGGTGGCTCTGTGCAGGGAGCACCGCGTTCCCCTCAGGATTTTCAATCTCCGGGATTCCGGGTGTTTGCAGAGAATCGTCATGGGCGATAATAACGAGGGGACACTGGTACATAGCGAGATCGAGTCATGAATAGAAAAGAAATCCTGAAAGATGCCGAAATCCGCATGAAAAAGAGCGTGGAGGCAATACGGGAAGATATGGCCAAGATCAGAACCGGCCGGGCAAGCACTGCTCTGCTGGACCACCTGAAGGTCGATTATTATGGCAACCCGACACCGATGAATCAGGTGGCGACGGTGAGCGTGTCCGATGCGAGGACGCTGGCCGTGACTCCGTGGGACAAGTCGATCATCCCGCTTGTCGAAAAATCCATCATGGAATCTGATCTTGGGCTCAACCCCGTTACCGCGGGCGAGGTCATTCGCATCCCTTTGCCGCCGCTGACCGAAGAGCGCAGGGTGGAGATGACCAAACTGGTTCGGGGCGAGGGCGAAAACGGTAAGGTGGCGGTTCGTAACATCCGACGGGATGCCAACCATCATCTCAAGGAACTCCTTAAAAACAAGGAGGTCGCGGAGGACGAGGAAAAAAAGGCACTGGAGGATATCCAGCGTCTGACGGATCAGTACGTCGAACAGATCGACAGCGTAGTTGCCGACAAGGAAGCGGAGATCATGGAAGTCTGACGGAGCCGAATTTAGCAAGTACAAAATCATGACGGACGACATCCACAACAGTACAACGGAAACCATCCCGGGTACGGCAGTGTTTCCGGCTCACGTGGCTATCATAATGGACGGCAACGGCCGCTGGGCTAAACGGCGGGGCATGCCCAGAATAGCGGGCCACAAAAGGGGTCTGGAAGCGGTCAGGGCCGCTGTCAAGGTTTGCGTGGACAAGGGCATCCCATACCTGACGCTTTTTGCGTTCAGCAGCGAAAACTGGCGCCGACCCCCCACCGAAGTGCAGCTGCTCATGGAGCTGTTCGCAAACGCACTGGAAAGCAAGGCGCGAAAATTGCACGACAACGACGTGCGCCTTCGGGTGGTGGGCGACATTGTCCGGTTCAGTTCAAAGATCCGCATGCTGATAAACCGGGCCGAAAATCTGACGCGAGACAACAAAACGCTAAACCTTACCATTGCCGCCAACTATGGCGGTAGATGGGATATCGCCAAGGCATGCCGGAGCGTTGCGCTGGAAGTCGCAAATGGTGATCTCGACCCGAACGACATCAGCGAACAGGACCTGGGGCGGCATCTGAGCACCCGCTTTCTGCCTGAACCGGACCTGTTTATTCGCACCGGCGGAGAGCAAAGAATCAGCAATTTTCTGCTGTGGCAACTTGCGTATACGGAGCTTTACTTCACCGATACGTTGTGGCCGGATTTCAATGCCGAGGCCTGGGAGCTGGCATTGAATTCGTTTATGAATCGGCAGCGGCGATTTGGACAAACCGGAGACCAGGTGCTGGGCGCGCAAAAGATCACGAATGCCTGAAAAGCATATCGCACCGGTGCAATATGCAGCTTAAGCAGCGCGTTACGACTGCGCTGGTCCTAGTCTCGGTTTTCCTGGTTCTTGTATTCTGGCTATCCACTCCCTGGTTCGCACTTGCGCTGGCCATCGTCGTTCTGGCAGGGGCGATGGAATGGTCCGCGTTGGTCAAACTTGATGGCGGGTTGCGGACGCTATTCTGGTTGCTTGGTTTCTGCATCATGCTTGTCGTTGCCTGGTTGTACCGCGAACAGTCAACGCCTTTCCTCCTTGCAACGGGATCGATTTGGTGGTTCGTTGCGTTTTGGCGTCTGTCGTCTTCTCCAGCGGCACCCGAACCGGTCTGGTTTCGCACCCTCGCCGGCGCGATGGCGCTGATTCCCGCCTGGGCGGCCCTGGTTCACCTGCACCAGGCTGATGTGCCGCTGCTGATCGCGCTTTTCCTGGTTGTCTGGCTCGCGGATACCGGGGCGTATTTCTGTGGACGTGCCCTGGGCCGAAGGAAACTGGCGCCACTAATCAGCCCGGGTAAAACGATCGAGGGTGCGGTTGGTGGTATAGTATCAGTGGCCGTCTTCGCGACAGTGGCCGCTCTCTGGGTTGGCCTCAATTTGCCGTGCAGCGTGGCCTGGATCGCTATTTGTGTAACCACCGCGTTGATTTCTGTGGTGGGGGATTTGTGGGAGAGCAAAATGAAGCGAATCGTCGGTGTGAAGGATAGCGGATCCCTGCTGCCTGGACACGGTGGAGTGCTGGATCGAATAGACAGTGTCACAGCGGCGGCACCGGTATACGTTACCGGTCTTCACCTGGTCGATAGCCGGTTGTCGGTATGCGGTTCAATAGGGGTTCAAATTTGACAATTAGCGATCGCAAGCACGCATTTTTCACCATGCGGCTCTGGGTGGTTGCTAAAGCGTCGTGGATGTCGAGGTATTTAGCTTTGTTAAAAAAACAACGGTTATTCGTAGCGCCCATCCTGGTTGGAAATG